>CALFHN010000048.1 GCA_937876355.1 uncultured Bacteroidota bacterium
AGATCGACCGGTCCCCCTTCGCCCTTTTCAGCCATTTCACCCAGCATCTGGTTGGCCTCGGCAAAGCCACGTTGGGCCGACAGTTCGAATAGCGTCCGGGCGTGATTAAAGTCGCTTTCAACACCCCAGCTTTGGCGGTACAGAGGTGGTTCGGTTTGTCTGAACCTTGCCTATCCGGTTGACACCCACACCCACTAGGGGTAGTTGTTGGCCATGGATGTTCTGGCCCGCGCATATCTGCCTTTTCCGCAGTCCTTGCCGGAATTTCAGCATGTTTTCCCCGACGACACGGCGCGTGCTGCGTATCTTGAAAAGGCCCGCTGGGCTGGTGGGTTTGCCTGCCCGTGGTGCGGCGTGATCGGCGAGCCATTCCGCTTTGAGGCGCGCCCCGGCGTTCTGCGCTGCCGCGCTTGTCGCAAAGACGTCGGCCTGATGGCCGGAACCGTCATGGAGCGCAGTCACACACCGTTGTCCACCTGGTTCTGGGCGGCTTACTTGATCGCCAGCCAAACGCCCGGAATGTCGGCTGTCCAATTTCAGCGGCAACTTGGCCTGTCACGCTACGAGACGGCCTTCGGCATCCTCCATAAGCTCCGCGCCGGGATGGTGCGCCCCGAACACGACAAGATTGGCGGCAAGCCGCAAGAACATGTCGAAGTGGATGAAACGTGGGTCGGTGGACGGACCCGAGGCGAAGGCCGGGGCGTACATCACAAGGTTCTCGTCTCTTGCGCCGTAGAGGTGCGCCACCGCAAGCCGGGAACCAATTTCGATAATCGAAAAGACGGTCGCTACGCGGGACGTGTTCGTCTCGCCGTCGTCCCCGACCGTAGCGCGAATGCACTCTGCGGATTCGTCGAAAACGCCGTCGCTCCCGGATCGCTGATCGTGACCGATGACTGGAGCGGATACGCTGGCCTTGGCAAGCGCGGGTTCGACCATCACGCCATCGCCGAATGCGGAGACCCAGAGGTCGCAGAGGAATTCCTACCGATCATCCACTTGGTCTTTGCCAACCTGAAGACCTGGATCAACGGCATCCATCACGGGGTCAGCGCCAAGCATCTACAAGCCTATCTCAACGAGTTCACGTTTCGATTCAATCGGCGCTTCTACCCGTTCAACGCGTTCCGCTCGCTACTCGGAATTGCGAGCGGCGCAGCCGCGCCGACCTTTGACGGGCTGTATTCCGGGGAATGGGTGCATCCCACATTTAGTAGGTGTGGGTAACAACCGGATAGGCAAGTGATTAACTTTGCTGTTGCTTCTATTGATTTTATTTGTTAGGACTTACAAACATACTCCATGTACTATTATAAAGCATAAAAAAATGACTGAAGACAAAAAATACTTGCGTTCTTTTGTACTAGTTTTTCTTTCTTTTATTTTAGTTTCCTGCGGCTCTGCACCTAAATACATTGAGCCATCAACTAACACCCTTAAAAGTGA
>CALFHN010000049.1 GCA_937876355.1 uncultured Bacteroidota bacterium
AGCCATTGAGCAACCTACCAATACCGTATCCGCCACGGGTTCGGCTGCCTGCCACATCCCGGCTGGAACAATGTTACCGATCTGTTTCATTCGCAACCCTCATACTTTTGAAAAGTAGTATATGCCATTTTCTGGCTGTGTCAAAAAACAGCTGCTAAATCCTGTCGAAATGAGGATATTATCCGCTTCTCAATTAAATGGCCGCGTCACGGCAGGACGGTCCTCCCACATCATCCCCTTATTTTTTGAAATGACCTGTGAACTCGGCATATGACTCGTTTGCACTCAATTTTAAACTAGGATAAGAAGGAAGCCAACCAGTTGACAAGGATCTCTCATTTGATGTTAAAACTGAACTCTTGAGCAGGCCTTGGATATAGTCGCGAACTTCGGCGCTTGAAACCCCATGAGCTACGTAGGTAGAATGAGCAATTTTGATAATTTCTGGGGCTTGATTCTGCATTCCGTCGAAAGCGTGAAATACGCCGGTTGCTCCCGATTCAAGCACAGATGCGTACAACGTCGCCACATCTCTTACATGAACCATGGGCCAGTTTGCTTTGGGGATTGACGCGATTTCTAATTCAGAAACGGTGCCAGGAGATAAAATTTCCCAGAAATAACCTCCTACACCGCCATAAACAAAGCCCAAACGAATAATAGATGCGGCGTTAGATGTTTTGAGAACGTTGACCTCAGATTGGTACCTCCAATTCGTACTGTTAGGTCGGAGTGCCTCTTTTAAGGTTATGTCACCCTCTTGTCGATCTGAAAACAAGTTTCCGGTATACACAAAGTGGCCATTAAACGTGCGCATCTTCGAAACAAAGGCGGCGTCAAGATCTGAGTTTTCAGATCCAGACGAGGAATAATCCATGGCGCAATGGACAACTGCATCCGAGGACTCCAGAAGGGGCCAAAACTGTTCGAAATTGGATAGGTCGGAATAACACCATTCAACGTCTTTCGAATACTCGGTTCGCTCAGAAGCTTTTCGTGCCATTCCGACAACATCATGCCCTCGAGACACTAATTCAAGCGCGACGTGTTTGCCGATATAGCCCGAGGCTCCTGTCAGAAATACCTTCATATTATCGATCTGGAAATTGGTTGAGGGATTTGTTTATGCGCGTGGCGTATCCTTTCGGATACGCCACGCGCATGCAATTTAACCACTCAAAGCTCATAGGAATATTACTATGAACAGATTATTGCCATTGTTATTTGTCGTTGCAAGTATTGGCTGCTCGAAAGAGAAGTTCGATACCGTTGCGACAGAGCGACCCAACCTGCTGTTTATCATCTCCGACGATCAGCGATTCGACATGCTGGGTGTTGTAAATCCCATGCTCGAAACCCCGAATATGGATCAAATGGCTGCTGACGGAATCCGATTTGAATATGCGTTCGTGACGACTCCGATCTGTGCGGCTAGTCGGGCAAGTTTGTTGACGGGCTTGGTTGAACGAACCCATCAATACACCTTTGGCACGCCTCCACTCGCGACCGCGCTTACGCAGCAGAGCTATCCAGCGCTGTTGAGGAATGCAGGATATCAAACCGGATTCATTGGGAAATTTGGGGTTAAGACCGAACCTGGAGTCGTGGATTCATTATTTGACGTTTTTGAACCCTTTTCTTCAGCTCCATATCTCAAGGAACAAGCTGACGGCTCCTTTCGCCACCTGACGGATATCACGACAGACCGCGCCATCGAGTACCTGAACTCGATGAACAAATCGGAGCCTTTCGCTCTTACGCTGAGTTTTAACGCCCCGCATGCCGATGATGGAGACGAGCGGCAATTCATCTGGCCAGCGGAAATGAACAATAAATATGTGGATGTAACCATTCCAGATCCACCGCTTTCAGACCCTGCTTTTTTTCAAGCACAGCCTGAATTTCTGCAAGAAACATCGCTGAACCGAATCCGGTGGCATTGGCGATTTGATTCGCCAGAGAAAGCACAGGAAATGACAAAGGGCTACTTTCGCATGATCAGCGGCGTAGACGCGGGAATAGGGAGGGTATTGAAGCAGCTAAAATCACTAGATCTCGCTGATAATACCGTCGTAATTCTCATGGGAGACAATGGCTACTTCCTCGGTGAGCGAGGATATGCCGGCAAATGGCTCCCATATGATTTGTCTATACGCGTTCCTCTAATTGTACTCGATCCCCGGTCCGAACAACACCTCCGAGGCACAATGCCTACCAAGCCGGTTTTGAATATCGATATTGCACCGACCCTCTTAGACCTGGCCGGCATTGCGGTGCCTTCCGAGATGCAGGGCGAAAGCTTGGTGCCCCTGATTCAAGGAGAATCGCCACCCGGTTGGAGGACCGATTTTTTTGTTGAACACCTTTTCAACCACCCTGAAATTCCCAAGCACGAAGGGGTTAGAGGCGAACGCTTCAAGTACGCCCGCTACTTTGAGCAGATTCCAGTTTACGAAGAATTGTACGACCTCCTCGAGGATCCCGTGGAAACTAAAAACCTCGCTGGAGACTCCTCCCATTCGGCCATCCTGTCCCGGCTCAGGAATCGAACCGACGAACTCATGACTGCCTACGGTGGCCCGTATAAACCGGTTCAGAATTGACTCGTCAAGGAGCGGCAGCGGTAAATTGAAATCGACCTGAACCCAGTTCGATCTCTACAATACTGGGCAATCTGGCTGGTAACAACCGAAGCGAAGAAACGCCTGCGACCGGCAGTCCTCCCTCTTGAATAGAGGAAACATCTGAAGTGGGTATCTGAATCAATGCTGTCGAATTTACCGGTACGTTGACATACATCTGAATCTTGTCACCCACGCGCCGCCAACTACATGAGATGGTGCCGCGGACCGAGGCATAACTTACATCTACCCATTCCAGATCCGAGGGTATAAACGGCGCAACCTTGAATTGGTCGAAGCCCACTGCGTCTTTAGCAGGCTCGATTCCGCCCAGCGACTTAAAGAACCACTCGCTCACGGAGCCGAACATGGGGTGATTCTGGGAAAAAACGTTATCGCTTTGAGCCCATGTCTCCCATAGTGTTGTCGCTCCGTTTTCGAGCATATGCCCCCACCCAGGGAATGTCTTTTGGTCGACCATGCGATAAGCAACCTCTGAATGGCCGGTACGGGAGAGCATGTTCAGCAGGTATTTCGTCCCGAAAATGCCTGCCGCAATGTGTCCTCCATGATCAACAACAACAGCATCCACCATGTGCTGCACCGCGTTCTCTACCTCAGAATCGGGAACCAGTCCCGAATACAACGCAGCGGATTGCGCAGCTTGAGTTGCAATCCCAACGCGCCCGGTTCCCTGTTCCACAAAACGCTCGATAAACGCCTGTTTAATTTCCCCCGCAAGTTGTCTATAGCGCCCAGAGTCGGCCGCTTTTCCAAGGATGTCGGCAAATTTAGCTACCATCGATGCCGCTTGGTGAAACTGCGCAGTCGCGATCAGTTCGATGGGTTTGGGGTCGATACTTTCATGATCGCCAATACATCGGTCTATAATGTGGTTTTCTGAAGCCGCCTCAAGCAGATCCACCCAAGTCTTCGCCGCATTATAATGGTCTTCGACAATTCGGCGGTCGCCATAATATTGAACCAATTGTGAGATCAACAAAGGATGAGCAAGTCCCCAACCAATCGGGCCTGCCCCTTTTGCATAGTTTTCAGCAGCAATACCCACGTAAGGTGCCGTTTCAGTAAACCATCCATCACGCGCTGCATCCCTAAAATCAGAAACCGCCTTCGCGTAAAAAGTGGCCATGTCGTAGTTGTAAATGGCCATCTCGCTGGAGGCCACGATATCACCACCATATTGGAATTTCTCACGGGCGGGACAGTCGGATTGAACGCTGAATAGATTGCTCAAAAAAGTCCATTTTACTACATCCTGGATTCGATTAAAACGTTCGTTAGAGCAACTGAACGTTCCAACGGATTCGACATCGGTGTTCAGCCTCAGCCCTTCAACCGCAGAAAGGTCGGGGGTCCCAGGGAATCCGGTCACTTCAACATACCGAAACCCGTGAAAGGTGAATTTCGGGGTGTATTCTTCCTTCTCTCCTCCTCGAAGAGTATACGTGTTGGCCTGCCAAGCTATTTCGGGAGCGCCTGGGCCACCCTGCGGAGTTCCATCTTTCCGGAGGCCTTTGATTTGACCGGTTACCGCGGTCATTGGATTGAGGGTTCCGTCGGCGTGTAACAGTTCGCCCATACGCATCTGAACGGTCGTGCCTCTTGGGCCAGTGACCCGAAGCCGTGCCCATCCAGCAAAGTTTTGCCCTAAATCAAAAATAAATACGCCGGCCTCGATTTCGTTGAGACTAATGGCAGATACGGTCCTCGAGGCCCGAATCGGTGGAATTGGTAATGACTGGCACCGTTCACCAGCCAATGAATCGGGAGTGCCCAATGTTGATTCCGACGCCTGTTTCCACTTCCTATCATCAAATCCCGGCCTGTCCCACCCTGATTGTTCTAGTCTCGCATCATACGCTTCGCCGAGATAGACGCTATTTTTCAAAAGGGGACCGTCTGAAACGCGCCACGAATCATCACTTGATATCCTCTCAGCAGAACCATCCTGGTATTCAATGATCAGTTCCGACAGAAACTTTGGCCGGCCAACCGGGAGATGCTCGCGTGGATTGATCCTGCCCCACATGCGCAGCGGGAGGGGATTGTGCCATCCATTCCCAAGCATAACTCCGAGTACGTTTTCTCCTTCACCAATTCGATCCGTTACGTCATGAGTCGTGTAGTAGACGCGCTTTTCTGTACTTGTCCACGCTGGATCTAGGACGTGATCACTTGCAGCAAAGCCATTTAGGCGCAATTCGTGATATCCCAATGCTGTGACATAAAGCCGTGCTCGCCTTACAGGTTTGGTTACCCAAAAACTACGACGAAACAGCGGCGCTGGATCGTCCTCATAAAAGTAAGCATCGTTATTGGATAGGCTTTTACCATCCCCGATCCAGTGTCCAGTCCAGTCTGATGCCAAAAGAAGCCCCATCTCCCACCAGAAAACCTCACTTTGAGTGGGTTTTCGGCCTTCGCCATCCCAAACTTCCACTTTCCAATAACAACGGATGCCACTTTTAAATGGTTGCCCTTCGTATTCAATATGCAGCTGATTGTTTGACGATACGCGAGCGCTGTCCCACAAGTCCGCCGAATTCTCAGAAAGCAAAGCATGTGTTGTAGCAACTTGAATCCTGTATGCAGACTGGAATTGATTCCGGGCATTTCCCACCGCTTTAAGTTTCCAACTCAAACGTGGAATGGACGTATCAATCCCTAGAGGATCAGACAGGGATTCACATCGAAGGTCTACCGGCATGATCAAGGTATCATCCCGAGCCTCGGACACACGTAGCACTTCCACAGCTTTCGCCGCAGACGCTCCAGAAAGGCCCACAACGCCGACCCCTGTTACTAAAGACCCTTTCACGAAATCTCTTCTACGCATTTTCCTTTTGTTGTGTTTGTTGGGCCGGCCCGTATTCTGCCGTACTCATTATACGCCACTTTCACGAAATGCCATTCTCGTTATCTACAACTAGCGAACCGCTACCCATCTTCCGCTAGATTCGCAACTCTCCATCCAATACGATTGTAGCTTGGCTACGAATGATAAGCCTGCCATCTACCAATTCAACTTCCATGTGCCCCGTTCTTTTGGATGATTGAAATGAAATTATTTTGGTCTTGTTCAATCTTGAGGCCCAATACGGAGCCAAAAAAGTATGCGTGCCACCAGTTGCAGGATCCTCGTTGGTGCCGCTCCAAGGCCAAAAATACCTAGAATGAAAATCGAATTCGTCCGATGTAGAAGGAGCGGTTACGAGAACTCCATTTATCGAATTGTGGGAGTGTATCAATGCACTGCAGTCCGGTTTTAAAACGGCGAGTTCGGTAATACTTTCAATTTCGATCAGAAGGATCTTGGTTTCTGAATTAAATTCCGCGTTAACAATTTCCGCAATGCCTAGTGCTTTGAGAAGGGCCTGAGGTGCAACCGACGGGGTCGTCCCGTACACCGGGAAAGTCAATTCAACCTGATCCGTCGTTACCAGGGCATTCAACACCAAATCATCAATATTTACGAATCGGATACTCGATTTATTGAAGACATGGTTGACGATTCTTGCCGAAGCCAGAGTGGCGTTACCACAAATTGGTATTTCCATTTTAGGCGAAAAAAACCTCGTCGAAACGCGCCAATACTGCCTAGATTAATAATTCCCATCGGGCTTTCAATATCAAACGACCGCCTGAGAACGGATTGTTTTTGACCGGTGCAGTATACCTGACCGTCGTGTTCCAGAGTCCACTTCCCACTCGTAATGCCGTGCTTCTTAACCTCAAAAAGAGCATCGTCAATTAGAATTGAGCATTGTTTACTGGTCCATTTATCTTGCCAATATGCCCGATGCCCCTCTCCGGTGAGCAGGTAATTCCACGAAAACATATTGTATGGGGACCCCAGAAAAATCATCCTGTCCTCCCTGTTTACTTTAACAATAACATGATTCTGGACAAATTGAGAGCACCTGCCTCCATTCTGTAAAAATACATCCCACTAGAAAGTGAACCGGATTGGAACGTGACATCGTGCCATCCAGCCTTTTGCTGGGAATCAACGAGGACTGCTACCCGGCGTCCAAGCGTGTCAAACACCGAAAGTCTAACGGGTGACGACATTGGAACGGCATACCGAATGGTGGTAGAAGGATTAAACGGATTGGGATAGTTTGCCATCAGTTGGAATTCGGAAGGCATCGCCTCGTCGGTTTCCCTTAATACCCCCGAGGCAACCGAAACAGTGACAGAGCCTATAGAAGATCCTCCTTTCCCATCAACAAGGGTGTATGTAAAGGTGTCCAGGCCCGCGTATCCGGTCTCAGGACGGTATAGGATAACCTGATTGTCGCGCAATGTAACTGATCCGTGAGCAGCAGGTGTCACTTCTTTGATGAAGAGTTTATCTCCATCCTGATCGCTATCATTTGCCAAAACGTCAACGCTTATGGATGCGTCAAGAGGTGTGCCAACCACATCGCTTAATGCCAGCGGAAGCTCATTGTTGGAAACGTATTGAATCGCGTCTGCTCGTTGACTTCTAACGGTGCCCGTCGCATCAACGGCGCGAACCGACATCCAGGCGCTCCTTCCGGCGATCCGGGTTTTGGCTATTGTAGCCGTCGTTCCCTGTACCGTTTGAATTACCTCCCATTCTTCATTGCCATTCAATTGCATCAATTCATACGATGCAGCTCCGAAAATTGCATTCCAGGTGAAGGTCACTTCCCCTGAACTTGGGTAAACCAAGGACAAAACAACGGGCTCAGAAATAGTGAACGGTGCGCTCACCGATGTCCTCCCCCCTTGTGTAATCCGAACAAGGGCTTCGCTTAGTTCCGACGTTGGAACCGTCCACTCTAAGCTGGCACGCGGCGAATTGGAATTGGTGTAAAAAGAAGACCAGGACGCTCCTCCATCTAGAGAGTATTCGGCATCGTCTATCCACTTTGATTCGCCGTTACCCTGAGTATCCCAAAACACAACTTTGTTTTGCCCACTAAAAAATTTTTCACCACCCATGGGGTGAGTGATCAGCAATTCATCTAAGATAAACGAATACACTAGGTAAAATTCCTGAGGACCAAAAGGAATTGCAGTGCCGGTTATCTTGGCCGTGTATGATCCAGGAGTTGGTAAATCAATCAAAACTTGTTCGGTGTTGTTTTGTGCATCAATTCCAAGAGTGGCGGGAAATGCGACATTCGCCCTGGTCGAGTCGAGCACCCACGGCAAGTAGTCCATGCCGCCTCCCGAAAGTACTAAATCCAAATTATTCACCAAGGCAGGTCCGGCGTACGGCGAAGCCTCCTTATCTGTCCAGTATAACATCACTTTGAGCTGAGATATCGCTTTCCCTCCTATCGCAGGCGGAACTTGAATGACCAAATTCGTGCTGACTCCATTTTCGATCGAATCAGTCTGAATTTGATTGGAGGTTATCACCTCGGCAGCCCGGCGAGCATTTACGAGACCATATCCTGTTGCATAGGTCGGGCCTTCGTCAAGAAGATAATCCGCGGTATTCATCAATATCGCCTTAATCAATCCACCATCAGGTGTTTTTCCCGCGTTCAAGTTACGAAAGTGCTGATACAGCAAGGCTGCCGTTCCTGACACGGCTGGTGTGGACATGCTCGAGCCTTGTTTCAGATCATATTCATTGAATGCTACCGCAGAATATACTTGGTGTTGAGCTATCAAATCAGGCTTGATCCGGCCGTCTCGCGCAGGTCCGTATGAGGAGGATGTTCTAAAAGAAGTTGGAAAAGAGTACCGCCCCACGACTAGCGTGTTTTTTGCCGCACCATAAGATGGATTTAGAGTCAAGTAATTCTCAGCGTATCCGCTGTGTCCACCACCCGAATTCCCAGCTGAAAAGACCGATAGCAGCGCTTTTTCAGTTCGTAATAACAGATCAATTGATTGACTTTGAAGGTTGTACCTACCCTTTTCTCCATAGAAGTCGCCCCCATAAACAGGGTCTAAAGTACTCCATGAATTGCTCGAAATTACTGTTGGGTTTTGATGGTTTAAGCCTAGTAAAAAATGGTCTTCTGTGCGCATAGAATATACTGTGGCTTTAGTAGCCAACCCTTCAAATCTTGGCCGCAATGCACCGTTGCCTGCTGCAGTGCTTGAGGTATGGTTTCCATGATCTGAGAATGATCCATTGTTGCTCAATCCAGGTTCCAGATCCAGGCGGCGGCCACGCAAATCAACATGTGTTTCTCCTTGATAAACGGCATCTCCGATACCGATAACGACGCCTTCACCGGTTAACCCGAGCCCCCCTGCCGATGTTGACTTGATCATGTTGGCCCTAATATGGGTAGACTGAACATCTCCGTTTGAGCCCTCTCTGTATTCGGAGCCGAATTCGACGCTATCAAATATCACGTCATCTGAATGAGGTTCAATGGCATTAATAAACGGAAGCTCGGCGAGCTTAAAAATCTCTTCCGATCCCACTGAGGCCATGAAATACGATGCGCTAAGATCAACTTCAAAGCCAGAAACACCTGGCAAGATCGAAACCAAGTTGCGCAATACGCCTTCGTTCATGGAAGCCGAGTAACTGGCTCGAATGCTGTAACTACCCGAATTGGTAGTCTGGAGAAAATCAAAAAACGAACCGGATAACTTGTTTGAGGGTTGCGGCTTAGCGTACCCTGTCAGCCCCTTCTCGACAAGCCCCAAAAGGTGTACAGCTTTCGAAAGACGGGCAAAATAGGCATGATCTGGGATATACTGCTCTAAATAAACACCCTGGGAAGCCAATTCATTTCGATCCTCTGTAGATAGGATTTCTTTGAATTGGAGAATCAAATAATACTCACTCTGAAACTCGGCCGATTCGCTGTAGGAATGAAGCGCGGCATTCGCCTCATTTAACGACGTTTTTGAAGCACTGTTTTCATCAATCGGGATAAGATTAAGGTCTCCATATTTCAAATGCAGGATCTCCTGTCCAACAACTGGCTCCACGAATATCATCGCGAATAACACGGTCGAAAAGAGAGAAAGCGATTTAACCAATCCGTTGCTGAAGTTCATGTCTAGAAAGAAATTATTTAATTGAACCCCGTGCCAAAGGCGTTGCCTAACAAAGGATTCGCCCGAATCCAGAAAACAAGGAAGCAACGGGGGAAAAGTGGCGACTGCCTATTTAGCAATGCCAGCCCTGCTACACGCCTAATATAAAGGTAGGAATACCCTTATTGCTTCTTGCCCGGTGTAGATTTGACTTGGTCTACATACTCACTACCACCAGCTATCTTATCTGCTAGTTGAGCGTGTTCCATTGCGCACTCTAGATTGACCAGAAGGAGGCATATTTTAACCATAGAAGCGTGAGCGGACTCGCTTTCTTTATAATACTCCGCCGAAATTTCGAAAACAGCTCGAGCTTTTTCCGGCTGATTACTATCCATTGACATGTGCCCCAACATGTCCAACAACTCCTCTACCATGGGCGAAGCATACCCCATGCCAGCTGTTTGTGCTTCGCTCTGGGCCCGAATCAGTGATACGATCTTCGCCGTAGACGTATTCGGGTCGTTGTATAGAGAAGGCGTTTTCAGCCGCCAAAAATCATACAAAAACACCAGTCCGTCCCGCATCCCAACTAGCGGAATCGAACCGTGGATGTCCTCCTCGTAAAACTTCCAACCAAAATGCAGTCCCTGTGGAGGATCTTGCTTGAATTGATTCACAAATTGTAATGCCGAACGAACTCCTAAGCTGAATTCAGTCGTATCCGAGGACACATCATCGATGGTAAGCTGATCCGAAAAGCGAACTATTTCGTTTGCCATAGAAACATGCAATCCCTTTCCTGAATAATTTGATGTTGCGGCAAAGTGGAGGGCCCGTTCCATCCAGCGCTGATCGCCCCAGTCCAAACTCGGATCTATAGCCACGTAATTCGTGAACAGTTCCGGATGATAAACGAGCGTATTGACAGCGAAAAGACCAGCATAAGAGTGCCCGATAAGGGTCCTGTGGATGGTCGTGGGGTATTTCGAATCGATGAGCGGTATTAGTTCATCCGCTATGAATGACGTAAACGCTTCAGATCCCCCAGACTCCTCAGCCATTATTCCTCCATGCCGAGATTCGATGACCGTTGGCGTCAGATCTCTTGTCCGGTGAACTCTGTTCGAGATTCCAACTACGATCATTTCGGGAAGACGAAAATAGTTGTAATACTCTTGGACCATTGCCAATCCGCCCAAATGAACGCCGCCATCCAAGAGATAGATTACCGGATACTGCTTTCCTTCGACCAAATTTCCTTGATTGGGAAGATGTATCCAAAATTGGCGTTGTTCATTGAGAATAGTTGAGTAAACACTGTCAACTTTTCCCACCTCAAATAGATAGGAATCTTGAGGATTCGATTGAGCCTTCACGTCGTTTAAAACGCATGTAAACAAAACGAGGATGGCCGCGAAGCCTATTACTTTATACATCAATTAAGCTGTTATTTTACGTTAAAGAGTGTTTTTGTGATGTAAGGGGAGTCCCACAATCCACTGTGAAGACTCTCAAACTTACCCGGAGTTGCTCGGTAGGAACCCATTATTTACTGCTCTGAGCTCCTTTGACAAAAGAACTGAGTGCCGCATCTAACCCGCGTGCGTCATCGACATAAAACCCGATTGCCGAAAACGGCTTTCTTTTTCCGTAAAAACCCGATAGCTGCCGAGTATCCTTCAAGCGAATTATGAAATTGTGCTTTTCAATCCCTGAAAAAGGAGGTGGGTACACTGTATTTGGCTCCTTTTCCAACGAGAAATTTGATTGCTGGTATGCAAGAACCTGTTATTTTCGCTGTAGCAGCGGCCGACACATATAACAGCCTCGCCGTTCGCGTAGAAAATGAAATGTTACTCCCGGCCATCGCTTCTTTGCAGGAAGTATGGGAAACGAATTTTCCGGAGGTTGAATTTTCGTACTACCCACAATCTGAAGTATTTGAAACGGACTCTTTAAAGGGTTTGTCCGTGTTTATGAGATACGTCGCATTGTTTGCACTCTTTATTTCATGCATGGGACTGTTCGGGATGGCCTCTCAAAAAGCCGCGCAACGCATGAAGGAGATAGGAATACGAAAATCAATGGGATCATCGGCATCGCACCTGATATTTGTGGTAAATCGGGAATTCTTGGTGATGCCTGGATTGGCAGCGGTCGTGCTTAGAACCGATTGATGGCATGTGATGAATATTTCCAGGTGAAACGAAAAGATCAAGCGGAAATTGGTTGTCAAGGTATTCAGGTCGCTAATGACCTACTTTAGCGACGTTCCCACGACAAAGCCACTGGCCCACGCCCATTGAAAATTGAATCCTCCAATTGGTCCGTCAACATCACAGACTTCACCACATAGGTATAATCCTGGGCAACATCGGGATTCCATTCGTTCAAGAACTAATTCGTTTAAGGGCACACCACCGGCTGTGACTTCCGCGAATGTATAACCACGATTTCCCGATATATCGAGGCGCATTTCGGTAACTGCCTGAATGAGTCGCCGCCGCCCGTTTCGCGGAAGCTGGTCTCCCAGAATATCGAATTCAAGGTCGCAATAGGTGAGCAGCATTTTTACCAATCGCTCTGCGAGTGAGTAGCCTTGTAAGTACCTGCGCACAGATTTATGCCCCAACGACTGTAAGTCTACGTCAAGATCATCCTTTGCCTTGCTGGGGAGCCAGTTAATCGATAAATATGCACCTGGATCTTTGGACTTGGAATCTAAATAGTAGCGACTGATATCTAAGACAGACGGCCCTGACAGACCGAAATGGGTACAAAGCGTCGAATTCGTGAACTCGATGATGTGTTTTCCGGTGCCAGAATGAAGGCGTAACGTCGTCGGAAGAGTTATTCCGCTCAGTTGGCAAAGTGGATCATTTTTTGGAAGCGACAAAGGGACTAAAGCCGGAAACGTCCGGGTCACTTGATGTCCGAATAGACGAACAAAATCAAATCCTTTTCCGTCAGAACCAGACTTTGGAAGACTTTGACCTCCGGTCGCAAGAACTAGCTGCTCGCATTCCATTCGCCCCCACGGTCCGCTAACAAAAAATCCAGTTGCGGTACGACCCACAGCTTCAACTCGGCATGGATTTTGGATGCGGATATTCGCTTTTTCAGCGGCACTTAACAACGCATGTAAAACATCCCTAGAACTGTCGGTCGTGGGAAATAACTTTCCCGTATCCTCGCGCTTTAGATCCACACCCAGTTCGCTAAAAAACTGCGTTGTTTCCGGGACATCAAATCGTCGTAGCACCTTCGAGATCGCCGATTTCGTGGAGCCGGCATACCTCTTTGGATCTACCTCGAAGTGCGTGACATTGCACCGCCCTCCACCGGCAACCAGAATTTTGGCACCGACCTTTTTTGCTCCATCCAAAAGGACTATTGACCGCCCAGGATGAGTTCGCCCTGCCCAAATTGCCGCCATCAAGCCAGCCGCTCCAGCACCCACGATAGCTACGTCACACTGTTCTATACTTTCCATTAACTGCAGTTTGGATGATGGGCCGTACGTGTCATACAAAACGTCTCAAAATACGGTGGTGAATCAGATTACGAAGCCCTTACGTGCTGATTAAAAAATGCCGTGGTTTAACTACAGGCTCGCAACAACATGCACCGTGCGCCTTCAAAAGCGTACAGGTGCGTCCCTTCGGTGTGGAGAATGGCATGCTGACCGGTGTCAGCAAAAGACAGGACCGATACATTAAGATGCAAAGCTGCGCCAATGAGCGACAGCCAATACTCAAGATATAATTGTCCGTCGAGCCAAGACGTCAAGGCAACATAGATCTGTTTTTCTGGCTTCAGTAGGCCAGATGGAAGAGCTACGCCCGGACCATACTCACGGACTCAGAAACACATTAATTGCGATAAATCATCCATATCTCTTGACTTCAGCGTAATAATATGCCCTTGTTATCCGACTTTCAAAACAGAACCGAGTGGTTCTCCGAATACTCCTCATCTAGACACCAAGGTCTTTCATTAAAGCGTCTACAGACTCGAACGATTTTCCTTCGCCAGCGCGAGCTTCCTCTATTGCGTCAAGAGTTTCCTGATTGGGAATCTCAACTGGAAAAGGAATTCCCTTGCGAAGATATACTTGTTTGTAAAAGAGCGTGATTGCCTGTGAAGCAGTTACACCTAATGTTTCAAATACCATTTCCGCTCGCTTTTTGTCTACGGAACTGATTCTGGCAGAAATTTGACTTGATTTACTCATCGATTCACCTGTCATTCATTGTATGCACTATGGATGTACCAAAGTTTGTATTCCTGGTTCCGGTGAAAGTCGGATAACGGCTGGGGGATTTACGGCGAGTAGTTCACCCACCTGAAAGAAAGTAACTGTTTCAAACCAAATCAGCCAGTCGTGCGAGTCCGTAACATGCCCGTGATATTGTTCATGGCCTTTACTTTATTTACTGAACTTGATGCTTGGGGCTAAGCATCAATGCTGCTGACTTAGCGATGAAACCAGTATGATAACGGGATTGCGCACGTGCAAAACCAATCTTTTGAATGGACGCCGCTGAGAACGAGAATAATTCTAGGGCGCAACGCACACTTCGCGTTGCCACTGCCTCAAAAGGGCAGCGTAGACCCTCAAAGCGTGTAGGGTACAGCTGCTGGCTGGAACCAAGTATCAGAACACTCTCGCAGTGGAAGCAGACATGAAGAGCTGAATCATCAAGGATTCGGCAGGCTCTGTAGCCGGCCTGGAAAACTATGGCCTGTTGACATTGGTGGCCATAAGCGTGTTATACGTGAATCCAGATTTAGATAGTTGAAACGGGTCGGATTTGCCTGATGATCTTAGCAGAAGGTGCACGCATCGCGTGCCACAAATCCCAATTACGCTGTCCATTGAGCCAGAATTCAGGAGTGGTCCCAAAAAGAGCTGCTAGCCGAAGGGCCGTATCAGGAGTAATACCTCGTCTTCCTTTCACGATCTGATTCACGCGAGGGTAGGAGACTTGTATCTTTTCCGCTAGCTCAACCTGGGTCATGCCAAGAGGATTTAAAAACTCCTCGAGCAGCATTTCACCTGGATGAGTCGGTGGGCGATGTGTAGGAAGGCGTGTCATAATTAGTGATAGTCTGTGACTTCTACTTCTGAAGGGCCCTGCTCTGTCCAAACAAAGCACACTCTGTATTGGTCGTTTATACGAATACTTTGCTGCCCGGCCCGATCTCCTTTGAGCTGCTCCAAACGGTTACCCGGAGGAACACGTAAGTCTTCAAGTTGCTCTGCTTGATTTAGCTGGTCAAGTTTCCGGATTGCCACTTTCCACAGCACCGCAGGGCAGACCTTGCTAGCCTGCTTTGAACGTTTGCCGTTGAAGATGTCTTCGGAAGCCTGATTGGAGAAAGATACGATCATATATAACGAATATCGTTATACATCATATGACGTCCGAGAAGATGGGTTCCGTATTGTATCTAGAAAACAGCTGGTTTCCCGCCTCTTCTTATGTTGAGGTTTCCGGGGAAGGCTGGAGCCGCATGAGGTCCTTCGAAAGTAGTGAACCTGTCCGTTATATCAGCCCCCCGCCTAGCTTGATCTTGAAGCAGAGGAGTTTACGAGGCCCGGATCATATAGCGTGATACTGTGAGCCTGCATATATGGCGATGGTCCATCGCCTTGTCCGCTGATCAAGCTGGGACGGGAAACCGGAATCATTATCCGTTCACTTAACAAATCGGAATGACTCATGGTACCCAATGTCTTTGTTGGCTGTGACATAAGCAAGGCCACAATCGATGTCTCTCTTCGCGCAGCAAATCGCTCGCGGCGTCAAAAGCAGTTTCTCAATACCGTTGCCGGACATAGCAGTCTCATCAGCTGGATCACTCGCTCTGGCACAATCGTACGTGTGGTGATTGAGGCTACAGGCAACTACAGCCTTGACCTAGCGCTCTCGCTTGATGCGTGTTCTGGAACCGAACTGATGGTGGCTAATCCTTCGGCAACTCGGCAGTTCGCGCGTGCTCAAATGCGCCGGTCAAAGACGGATCGCGTCGACGCAGATATGCTCGCTGACTTTGCTGAACGAATGGAATTTGTGTCCTGGACACCGCCAGAAGCGGCCGTTCTTGAGCTTCGAGGCATGTCGCGGCGCATGCAGGCACTCACGACGGAGCGTACGCGTGAAAGAGCACGTCTGCACCAAGCGGCTGCAACGAGGACTACGTCAGCAATCGTGATAAACGATATTGAAGTAAACATTCGTCACTTGGAGCGGCGCCTCGATGTGATGCTTCACCAGGCACTTCGTTTGATTGCGATGCACGCATCGATGACGTCCGCTTACGAGCTACTGACCAGTATCCGAGGCATTGCAAAGAAAAGCGCAGTGATGATCCTGCCCGAGATCCTGATTCTTCCGGGTGGAATGTCGGTCCGGCAATGGGTGGCGCACGCCGGACTTGATCCAAGAAAATATACTTCGGGCACCTCGGTTGTAAAACGCGAACGCATCTCCAAGATGGGAAACGTCAAACTCAGACGAGCACTCTACATGCCCGCGCTTGTAGCCATCAAGTGGGAGCCCAACATCATGGCCTTCTATCAACACCTCATCGCCCAGGGTAAAAAACCAATAGTGGCTATCGTGGCCGTCATGCGAAAACTAGTGCACGCTATTTACGGGATGCTCAAGAACGAAACTCCGTTTAAAGGAGATAAATTCTACCAAATACCCGTTCCGACGGCTTGACTTTCAAGAGAGTATATAAAGGCTTCCAAGGGTTGGATCGAGCGCATTTGCGGTATCAAATTCGGACTTTGACATATCAGCCGGATAAAGATTGGCCCCCAGCGGTTTAGGGCCAAAACCATCTACAAAAGACGCATTGCCATCAATACGATCCCAAGGTCCGTAGTTTATTTTTGCAAACTCAGCAATAGCTGGATCTTCAATTGACGATAAGAGAGCATCTTTGTCTCCAAACGCTTGAAGCCAGAAAATGGCATCCATTTCTGCGGCAGCCGCAAAAAGATGGGGTAACATCTTACACTCGTTTTCGCTCAACACCGTGACATCTGTCGTCAGTGCTAAAGAAGTGTATTTAGACAGCAGGTCCCGTCCGAATTCCGAGCCTTCGCTCATGGTGACGTCGACGCTGTTCATGGTCCCCCCTTCGGCAAGATGCGCCGCACAATCAAAAGTTGATGATTCAGATCCACCCATGCATCCGATTAGGAAAAACATGGCGCTGGCAATAAAAAGAGCTGTTTGTCTCATGACATTTGGTTGGACCTTAGCCCAGTTTTTTAACTTATCGAGTACGCGTCCCGTAGGTACGTGGCAAAGAGGCATCTCCAAGAATTACGAAATCGCCCATTCCAGCGTGTTCTTCTTGGTTAAAGACGGTTACATCGTCCACGGTTTTCATGGTAATCACCATAAAACGGGTCCCTGGACGATATTGAACCAAGTGTTCAGGCGTTCCTGTTCCGGTTTCTGAGTGAAATCCACCCACCATATGAACCACTTTAGAGCCAGGCCGGCGAGCAAGGTGCTCCGCAATCGACCAAGCCATCGTAGCATCCCAGAGGGTTTGAGCATCTAGCATGGTGTCACCACCCTGTTGTGGGCTGGATGGCGCAGGAGGAGGAGGAGCGTCGTGCTTCATCTTCAGCTCGTGCGTCATCTCCATCCCCTCTTTCATCTCATGGCCTTCACCCATCTCATGCTTCATCTCCATCCCCTCTTTCATCTCATGGCCTTCACCCAT
>CALFHN010000050.1 GCA_937876355.1 uncultured Bacteroidota bacterium
ATTCAATTTGATTTACCAGAATCGGCTGATGTACAAATTGATGTGTTGGATCTCTTGGGCCGAACAATGATTAGCATTCCAAGTCAGTCGATTGAGGCTGGCGCGAAAAAATCAATTTCGGTTGATGCAAGTGAGCTCTCTTCGGGTATATATATGTACCGAGTAATGGTTAGAACTGCCAAGCAGGCCCATTTTTCTACGGGGACGATGACCCTTATCAAGTAGCATCCTGACTGTTCGCATCAATACGGGACTGCGAAATTGGGGGTTATATAGTAACCTCCATATTTCTTTTGTTGCCGCTGGATTGATTCTAAGCACGTACACTCTGGCCGGCATAGCTCCCGACTACTGGTATTTAGTTTTGGCTGCGTCTGGAGCCCTGCTCGTGTACCACGCTGATCGCGCTTTTTTTAAGGCTGAAGAAGACCTTACAAACTCCATTGATCGGCTGTTGTGGTACAAAAATCACAACGCGTATGTTTGGGTTTCGACAATTATCGCTGTTATTGGTGTTGCGCTGGGCAGCACGTACGTTTCCGGAAGTGTTTTACGCGTTGGAATGTTGATTGGACTGGGCGGAATACTGTATTCGGCCCCAATTCCGTTCACTTCTTGGCGAATTAAAGATATCCAGTTTCTAAAAACGGTCCTCATTATTGCTTGCTGGGTTGCTGGAGGAGTAGTGCTGCCAATCTTGGATGTTGTTCCGGTCAATGAGATTGTACTTCTGGCCGTTTATAAGTGTCTCTATATTTTTCCTAACGTTTTGTTGGCGGAGTGGGTAGACCGAGCCGGAGATGCTGACCGAGGCGCTTTAAGCATGGGTGCCCGAATGAACCTGACTCTTATTCGAGTGATTTCGGTGGCGTTTTTTCTGGTTTCGATCTTTCTTTTGTGGAATTGGGGTTCTTTTGCGCAACGAGTCGATGTCCTAATTATTGACGTAATTGGAATGTTGGGTATGTTGGTAATGATACTCTTCAACAAGACCTGGACGAGCGAGCAAATAATAACTGTCGATCTCTGGGTTGGATTTGGGCTAGTAACGTGGTTATTTCAGATCTTAACTTCCTAATCATTGACCATTGGGATTGATAATGGTACCGTTCACACGGGAAACATTCGGAGCTAAAATGAATCTTTGTAGTTTAACATTGGATGCTGGCGTACTCTACGCCCTAGTTCTCTAATCTTATGTACTCTGCGCCAATGATGAGCAAAATGTCATCAACACCAAAGCCTGCCGATTTGCGATGCAAAATTTAGTTAAATATGCCGTTGTTCTAGTCCTTTTTGTTTGGATTGTATCTCCGGCTGCCGCACAAATAGCGGAAGCTGATAGTCCAGTAAACCTGGTTGTCACTGCAAAACGTACTATTCCTGTACAAGTTGATGTGGATCATGCGGCATTCGCCTATGAAGAAAACAGCTCCTTTGTTGAAATGTACCTAGCATTTGAAGCGGCCACGTTGATTTATACTAAATCCGATGCAGGATTTATTGCAACCTTGCCTGTCAGCATGGAAGTTGTTCGATCAACACAAGCCTCTCTCTCAGCGAATGTTAGCGAACCGACTTGGTCAGACGAACTAAATCTAAGTTTCGCGATCGCAGATACAACTGGTCTTTCGGAAGGACAACATTTTGTGCATCAAGTCCGTGCTGCCATACCGCCAGGCGAATACGAACTTCGTGTTTCGGTTTCTGATGACGCGGATCTTGGGCGGGTCGGGGTGTCTCTTACAAGAGACATGTTGGTGCCGGATTTCACAGATACAAAATTGGTTCACATCTCGGATGTGACATTGGCAAGCACGATATCACAGAGCGCAGATAGGGAAGACCTGTTTTATAAAAATGGGATGGTTATTCGTCCCAACGCAAACCAGTTGTTTGGGAGCGGCCTAAATACGCTGTTCTATTACACGGAAGTCTACAATTTGAACGCGGAAGTTTCTAGTACGGGCAAATACACGGTGTTCTCGTATATCGCCGATGCGAATCTTCCTCAGCCGATGGCCGCATTTCAAAAAAGAACATCTCGCAACCTTCGCAGCCCAGACGTCGTGGTTGGGACGTTCAATATTAAGGACCTTCCGAGTGGATCGTATTTCCTTCGGTTGGCGGTTTTGAATGAAAATAATGAGTCCATAGCCGAGCAGTCTAGAAAATTCTTTGTCTATAATCCTGATGTCTCGAGGGAGGCCCCTGTAGTTTCAGGTGAAGAATCTTTTGAACGGAGTCAGTATGCAAGAATGACGGAAGAAGAAATTGACCGAATGGTTGAACACACAGATATAGTTGCATCTGATGGAGAGCGCCGCAGAATAAAATCGATTCGAGACCTAGACGAGCGTCGTCGATATTTTATGACGTTTTGGAACGTTCGGGACCCTGATCCAAATACTGCTATTAATGAATATCAGGAGCAGTTTTATTCGTTGATCCAATATGCGAATGATAGGTACACCAATAGTTTCGACGAAGGCTGGAGAACGGATCGCGGAAGAGCCATTGTCAAATACGGTGCTCCGACCTCCATTACGCCACACATGTTCGATCCCGGATACAATCCGTATGAAGTTTGGGAGTTCAATAATATTTCCGGAGAAGGTCAGGCCCAGTTTATCTTTGCTGACCTAGACGGATTTGGTACCTTTGAATTGATTCATTCAACAGTGTCTGGCGAGCGAAAATTGTCGAACTGGCAGCAAGAACTAAGGAAATAGGTCACTTTTGTGGCAATTCACTGATTCTTTTGTGGGTCCGGCCGCCAGAATGGCGGCCGGACCCACTCCGTTTTGCCGGCGCTGCCTTAAATTCAACTGGGCGCGGTTTTAGAGTCAGGAAAATTCAATGCAAAAACATCGGCTTCACAGCATATTAGGATCAGTTTAATGAGCACACCAATCTATACCACAATTGATCACCTCAAAGACCACGACGGTGGTCTGGTTATGTTGAAGGGCTGGTTGTACAACAAACGCAGTTCTAAGGGTTTGCATTTCCTTGTACTGCGAGACGGCTCGGGACTTAGCCAATGCGTGGTAAATCAGGAGTTGGTGGATGAGGCGTCGTGGGATGGAGCAGAGGAGGCAACCCAAGAGAGCGCCTTAGAGCTCACTGGGACGGTCAGAAGCGATGAAAAGCAGGTTGGGGGGTACGAGGTTCAGGTGAGCAGTTTGAAACTGTTGCACAAAGCGGAAGAGTATCCTATTACTCCAAAAGAGCACGGGGTTGATTTTCTGATGAACCACCGGCATTTGTGGCTTCGGAGTCAACGCCAGTGGGCCATATTACGTGTTCGTAACAGCGTCATAATGTCGATTCATAATTTCTATCAAGAACGTGGTTTCCTACAAATGGACGCCCCAATTTTGACCGGAACGGCTGTCGAAGGAACGTCCACACTGTTTGAAATGGAGTATTTTGGTAGAAGTGCCTACCTAACTCAAAGCGGGCAGCTTCATGGGGAAGCCATGGCCATGGCGTTCGGGAAGATCTACACGTTTGGGCCAACATTCCGGGCCGAAAAATCAAAAACCCGCCGGCACCTTACCGAATTTTGGATGATCGAGCCGGAAATGGCATTTTATGATTTGGATATGGCCATGCAGCTTGCAGAGGACATGCTCGGCCGGATTGTGGGAGATGCATTAAAAAATTGTCAGGCCGAACTTGAAATATTAGATCGCGATCTGGAGCCGTTAAAGCGGAGCATAAGTGGTTATCCACGTGTGAGTTACGACAAAGCAGTTGAGATCTTAAAAGGCGCAAAAACGGCTCAAATGGTTACCGATAAACTTGCGGGCCTAGACGTTGAAGAGCTAGCCTTGAAAGGAGAAAGTGCACAAGGAAAAGACGAATATGGCCAGGCTAAAAAGTGGCAGAAGAAAAAAATCGACACACGAGAAATCGAAATTCAGCGTCGATTAGCAGAGATCGAAGAAGATCGGAGAAACCTGCCTAACTGGCTGGCTTCAGCCAAAGCGTTCGAGTGGGGACATGACTTCGGAGGTAGCGACGAGACGTTAATTACCTGGCATTTTGATCGTCCTATTATCGTCCACAGGTTTCCGCACGAGTTCAAAGCTTTTTACATGAAACGGGATCCAGAAGACGATCGGGTCGCGCTGGGAATGGATGTGTTGGCTCCGGAAGGGTATGGCGAAATTGTTGGTGGTGGAGAACGAGCTACCGATCTGGCTTTCTTACAAGCGCAGGTCAAAAAACATGGGCTTCCAGAAGAGGCTTTCACCTGGTATTTCGACCTTCGCCGATATGGTAGTGTTACACATTCTGGATTTGGACTCGGACTAGAACGTACGGTAACCTGGATTTGTGGTTTACCTCATCTTCGCGAAACGATTCCTTTTGCCCGGACACTAGACCGCTTGTATCCGTAGGTTATTGGGTGGTTGATTGGTGGCTCGGTTGGGCTTTTTCGTATTGAGGTACGACCCTTGCTCAAAGAGTGCATATCAGGCATCTAGATTACCGACTGATCATAAAACGACATTTTAAGAGGTTAAGGCAATGGGCCGATTAGGATTTACTACAAAGATGGCTCAAATGTTGGTCATCTTCAGTTTTTTTGTTGCCGGAGCAGCGGGGCAAGAACAACTGACAGGGATACGCGCCGAAGTGACTGTATCTGGTGAAGGTGTAATAAAAACGTTGCCGGATATGGCTATTGTTGAGTTTGCCGTTGTATCTCGAAATGAACGGCCAGATCGTGTGCGTACCGAAAACGAACAGGCGTCTGCTGCGGCATTGAATGCGATTCGAGGTTTGGGAGTTGAAGAAAAAGACATCAAACTACAAAACCTCAATCTGAATCAATTGCGCGAGTATGATCCTGACCGCCGGACATATACCGAGAATGGTTTTGAGGCAACCAGAAGCTTAACCGTAACGGTAAGAGACTTAGACTCGCTTCCTGACTTGATTGCGGCTCTCATATCGAATGGGGCCAATAGGATGAATAGTATTCAGTATGGGCTCGATGATCGAGATGATGTCGAGTTGGAAGTTCTGCGAATGGCCGTCGCCAGAGCAAGAACCAAAGCTACGGTGATGGTGGCTGAGTTGGGTCGGGAATTAGGCGTGGTCCTCCAAATCAGTGAGCAAGGAATCTCAATTCCAAGTCCTGTAATGAGGATGGAAGTATCGTATGATACGATGTCTTCTAAAAGCGGCGGCGACCCGGATGCGTATGCCAGTGGCCAAATTGAAGTTAGAGCTAGCGTGACGGTAGTTTTTCAAATTAAATAGGCCCGTCTGCGGTCAAAAGGAACCCACCACCTTCTTCGCCCGGCATGATGTATTTTGCCAGTGCACCAGCACCGAAGCCTACTAAGATTGTCCAAACTAGTCCCATAGTGTTCCTCGTGAGTGAGTATTAAAACGTTTGATACGTATGAATCGTAGTAAAGGATACGCTTTGTGTTTTTAACTTTCCTGCCTATTCTTAATCGTCCATCTTCAGGCTAGGAAAAAATATCTTTTGATCCCTTCTCGTGAAAAGGGCCCAATTGTCGACTAGAAATAGTTATCGCATTATGTCAAAAACGTTAGTTGTGTCAATTTCCGGAATTCGAGGAATATTTGGTAGCGGACTTTCGCCCGATATTATTGTCAAATATGCTTCCGCATATGGGGATTGGATCCTACGAAATAACCCTTCTGCGCCCATGGTCGTAGTTGGACGCGATGCGCGCGTGACGGGTCAAATATGCACAGACTTGGTCGTTTCAACCCTACAAAGCCAAGGTATCGGGATCTATTCTGCAGGATTGGCAACTACTCCTACGGTCGAAATGGCCGTGCTCAAGGAAAAGGCTCAGGGCGGCATCGTACTTTCGGCTTCACACAATCCAGCAGAATGGAACGCACTAAAACTCCTGAATCAAGACGGTGAGTTTTTGTCACCGTCTGATGCGCAATGGGTGATTGAACACGCAGAAACGGCGGATAGAACGTGGTGTTCGTATGACAAACGAGGAATTGTGGTCGAGCGGGACTATTTGGATTACCACATCACGAAAGTTTTAGGATTATCTGAAATCAAACCCTCAAAGATCGGGAAACGCGATTTTAGAGTTGTAGTCGATGCGGTAAACTCCGTCGGTGGAATTGCTATTCCAAGGCTATTGGCCAATTTAGGATTGAGACCCGAAAATATTGTTGAATTGCACTGCGATCCCACTGGACTTTTTGCGCATCCCGCCGAACCGTTGCCCGAAAATCTTACAGAAATTTGTGAGCGAGTTCGGCTCGAAAAGGCCGATTTGGGAATTGTTGTAGATCCGGACGCTGACAGATTAGCACTAATTGCCGACGGAGGGGTGTACGTTAGCGAAGAACTGACTCAAGTTCTCGCCGCGGCTTTCTGGTGGCAATACCATTCGGGCCCTTTTGTTACCAATTTGTCCTCATCACGCGCTGTCGAATTAGTCGCTAAGTCTATGGGGCAGAAGGTGTATAGGTCTGCTGTTGGCGAAATAAATGTTGTGGAAGAAATGAAGGCGCGTTCTGCCGTAATCGGCGGGGAAGGAAACGGGGGCGTTATTCTCCCTACGCTTCACTATGGGCGAGATGCGCTTATTGGAGTCGCCTTGATTCTTCAGTATTTGGTCGAAAAAGGAATGTCGCTCTCTGAAGTAATCGCTGAAATACCTCCGCTTCACATGGTGAAAATGAAGACAAATATTGGAACTTTAAATCCAGATATTTTACTTGATACGCTCTCGAAAAAATACGCCAATGAGCAAATATCGACGATAGACGGCTTAAAAATTGACTTTGATGAAGGCTGGGTCCATATGCGAAAATCCAATACGGAACCCATTATTCGAGTGTATGCTGAAGCATCGTCCAAGACAGCCGCCGAAAATCTAGGAAACCGATTTATGAAAGAATTGCTTTCGGAAGCCTAGTTACAAGTCTTCAAAGCGGGCGTCCTCAATTTGCCTAACCTTGGCCGCTTCAGGTTTAGCTTCCGATTGTTTTTTGACTTTGATCCCATCCTCAGGGGGCCTAGGTATTGGTCTGTTCTGCTCAATAGGGACTCCTCGGAGCGCAAGAATCAGGTTGCCGAAAGCCTTGGAGACATACCAAGCTACTAAGAGAAGAATAACCCATTTTAGAAGCATGGCTATAACAAAGGCGTTCTAGTTGGTGAAGGATTGAAATACGTCGTACCGGGGTGTCGAAGTTGCGCAATCTGCCGAATTAGTTCATTAAAGTCATTAGGGTTCGATACGAAGTCAATGTTGCTTGAATTGACAATTAGGAGCGGAGTTTGGTTGTAATGAAAGAAATAGTGATTGTACGCCCCTCCTAAACTTTCTATATAGGTGCGGTCCATGGATTTTTCGTACGTCCTACCGCGACGATGAATATTTTCCATGAGGCGATCTGTCGAGGCCTGCAAATACACAATCAGATCTGGCTTGGGGGTGGTCGGCTGCATGATTCCGAACATGGTCTCGTATAACGAGAGTTCATCTCCATTTAGATTTAAGCGAGCAAAAATGCGGTCTTTATCAAACGTGTAATCGCTTATTACGTGTTTATGAAAGAGGTCTCGCCCCCCAAGACTTTGCTGCTGTCGGAATCGGCTTGCCAAAAAACTAAGTTGAGTTTGAAAGGCCCACCTATCCCGATCTAGGTAAAAGCGCTCGAGAAACGGATTTTCTTCAAACTGCTCCAGAATGAGTCGTGCCTGGCAGCGCTCAGCCAAAAGTTTGCTGAGGGACGTCTTACCTACGCCGATCACACCTTCAATAACGATGTACTGGAAGTGCTCAGGGATGAATAAAAAAGATTCATCCTCATCCAAGTTAGACGCGGGTGGTTGAACTTCATCGAATAGGCTCATTCAGGGAGGGCGGTATCGTGAGAACTAAGGAAGTACGAAGTGTAGGACTCGTAGGTGAATAAGTTGATAGAAGATACCGAACAGTACAATCAAACGGAGCCGGTATTTTCAGATCCATATCAATTTCTGATAAGGGTAGAAGCACAAAGGGTCGGTCCGCTAGCCGTGGATGCGGAATTGTCAAAATTTCATTGCTAAAAACGATATTGCTCCAGAGCAATAGGTCAAGATCGATGGTTCGTGCTTCCCATTTCACCTGGGGAGAACGGGTTCTTCCAAGGCGTTTTTCAGTTACCAAACACACGTGAAGCATTTCCATGGGTTGCAAAGAACTGCGGCAGGCAATGACGGCGTTTAAGTAATCAGGCTGGGGCGCTCTTCCAGGCAAAACAAGGGCAGCGGATTCGTAGACCGAAGAAACGTTAAGAATCTCAACACCCGGCGTTGTTGAGAGAATTAGGATGGCACGCTGTAAGTGAGCGAGCCGATCTCCCAGGTTTGATCCCAATCCAATATGTATGGTTGTGGATTTCAATGGCCTCTTCCAGTGCGATATAATTTGTAAATGGCGATTAATTCAGGTACAAAAAAAGGGGGCGGCCCTACTGGCCGCCCCCTCAAGATACGAGCGCATTGGCTGATCCGTTGTATTTCATGTCGGTTGGGCACTGCCCGGAGACATGAAATCAGACCTAATCGTTACGTTGAAAAGTGGTTGGGCTCAGCCCAGCACTCGTCAACCAACTCGATTAGTAGCCGCCCATGCCACCCATGCCGCCCATGCCACCCATGTCAGGACCGCCAGCAGGCATTCCTGAACCAGATGGTTCTGGACGATCAGCAATAACAGCTTCTGTGGTCAACAACAATCCGGAAACGGAAGCTGCATTCTCAAGAGCTGTTCTTGTGACTTTAGTAGGGTCGATAACTCCTGCGTCGATCATTGAACCATACGTGTCATTAAGCGCATTGAAGCCAAAATCATCTTTGCCTTCAAGTACTTTTTGCACAACAATTGATCCTTCAAATCCTGCATTCGCAGCAATCTGACGAAGTGGTTCTTCCAAAGCGCGGCGAACAATGGCAACACCAATTGTTTGGTCTTCATTGTCAGCTTTAACATTGGCTAGACCTTTGATGGCACGTAGGTAAGCAACGCCGCCGCCAGGCACGATTCCTTCTTCGATGGCTGCGCGTGTTGCATGTAATGCATCTTCCACACGAGCTTTTTTCTCTTTCATTTCAGGCTCAGTAGCTGCGCCAATGCGAAGTACTGCAACACCGCCAGATAATTTGGCGAGGCGTTCCTGAAGTTTTTCTTTGTCGTAGTCACTCGTCGTGTTTTCGATCTGCTGTTTGATCTGAGCACCACGTGCCTTGATCTGGTCAGCATCGCCGGCGCCATCAACAACAGTCGTGTTGTCTTTGTCCATTACGACGCGCTGAGCTTGGCCCAAAAACTCAATAGTAGTGTTTTCGAGTTTGTAGCCTTTTTCTTCCGAAATAACCGTTCCGCCAGTAAGAACCGCAATGTCTTCTAGCATGGCTTTACGACGATCGCCGAATCCTGGAGCTTTAACTGCAGAAATTTTAAGCGTGCCACGAAGTTTGTTAACTACCAGCGTAGCCAAGGCTTCGCCTTCAACATCTTCAGCAATGATTACAAGAGGACGACCTAGTTGAGCAACTTTCTCCAGAACTGGAAGAAGGTCTTTCATCGAAGCTATCTTTTTGTCATGGATCAAGATGAAAGGGTTTTCCATTACGGATTCCATGGTATCGGCATCCGTTACGAAATACGGAGACAAGTAGCCACGATCAAACTGCATTCCTTCAACGACATCTAGAGTCGTTTCCATGCCTTTTGCTTCTTCAACGGTAATGACGCCTTCTTTCCCAACGCGTTCAAACGCATCGGCAATGTCATTTCCAATTTCAGGATCGTTGTTCGCTGAAATCGTCGCAACCTGCGCAATTTTGTCGCGGTCTTGGATCTCTCTGCTCATATCGCGAAGCTCAGCTACGATTGCCGTAACTGCTTTGTCGATTCCGCGCTTGAGGTCCATTGGGTTGGCACCAGCGGTCACGTTTTTCAAACCGGCGTTCATGATGGCTTGAGCCAACACAGTTGCAGTTGTCGTACCGTCACCGGCTACATCACTGGTCTTGGAAGCTACTTCCTTAACCATTTGTGCGCCAACGTTTTCAATCTTGTCTTCGAGTTCGATTTCTTTAGCAACTGTAACACCGTCTTTAGTAACGGTTGGAGCGCCAAATTTTTTCTCGATGATAACATTACGGCCTTTTGGGCCAAGAGTAACTTTTACAGTATCAGCCAACTTATCAACACCCCTTTTAAGGGCAGCGCGGGCTTCTGTATCAAAAATGATCTGCTTAGACATAATATTCTATTTGGATTATCGTTCATGAACGACCTCGTCTTTCAAACGTTAAAGGTGAAAGACAAGTTATTTTCGTGGGGAAATACCGAGCTTAGTCGTTGACAATGCCAAGGATATCAGACTCTCTCATTATGAGAACATCTTCATTGTTCATCGCGATTTCCGTTCCGGAATACTTTCCGTAAAGGACGATGTCTCCTTCGCCAACTGTCATGTCAACTTTAACTCCGTTTTCTACCTTGCCAGGTCCAACCGCAAGGACGGTTCCGCGCTGGGGTTTCTCTTTAGCGGTGTCTGGGATGAATAGACCGCTCGCCGTTTTTTCTTCGGCGGGTTGTGGTCTGACCACCACGCGATCGCTCAAAGGTTTGATGCTAGCCATGGTTTGCTGCCTCGTTTTAACTTCTAATTAGTGATACAAGCTTTGACTGCTAGCACTCAGAGTTGGAGAGTGCTAAAGTGCGGTCAAAAATAGTTGCTGGGTGTTGTCCCCTTAGCATATTACAACCCAATTTGAATCGATGGTGTTCCACCAAAATTGAGGTACAAAGGGTCGAATGATTTGATTCGGGCCTAATACCGATTAAATTTCGGTGAACCTCCCAAAGTGGGGCGATCGATATCACTTAGTTCTCCGCCTTATGGCCGCCCCTTACCCTCCTTTACCTCTTGGATTTCGACAAGGATGGTTGCTAGCATTTAGTGTGTCGACGAGCCTAGTTGTGCTTGCTGCACTGCCTCCTTTTCTACCAGAAGGTGCACGTTCCATATTAATGGAGTTGTTTTCGGGGGTATGTCACCAGCTTGATAGTCGGTCTCCACATGTGTATGGTGAGGCATTTGCCGTTTGCCACAGATGTTTTGGATCATATATGGGACTACCAGTTGCAGTCCTATTCTTTGGATTCGTTCGCGGGGCATGGCCTTTTACGCCTAAAACTGCCCCTGCTTTTCTGTTCTTGGCCACCCTTCCAGCTCTTGTTGACTGGGGGGGTGAAATTGTCGGCTTGTGGCACAACACGCCAGTATCGAGAATATTGACGGGGATAGTGATGGGTGTTGGAGCAGGTTATTTTTTGGTTGCCGCGATCGTAGATTGGTTTATGGATCGAAGCAAACAAAAGGGCACTACTAGAACATCGAAGACATGAACAAGATGTGGCCCATTTGTATCGGAATCGTCTTTGTTTTGATGTTTTCACTATATTCGATCCGGTATGCAAACGCATTTTGTTGTCTTGGAGTGGTCGTGGGAAGGCTTCAAGGCGCCTTTTTAGTGGGATTGGTGGGGCCATCGCTTCTTCACTGTTTAAAGAACAGACAACCCCTTTTAAGTAGGTGTTATTGCGCTAGTTTTCCACCTTCAGCAAAGCACCAAACACAAAAATCTTCGTGATTATGCCAGATTCAAAACAATCGATCATCCTTGGTGGATTGGTCACCGGACTTCTTAGCACTTCGTATCTGGGATATCTGAATATGCTCTGCTGTATGGGAGTATTGATCGGGGCTGTTGTGGCGGTGTGGCACTACACGGATACGAATGAGCTCACGATTCCGACAGGCAAAGGCGCGACAATGGGGATTATGGCGGCACTGTCCGGCCTGCTCATTGCAACCGTTTTGAATATTATCTTGGTCAAGATTGGCATTAACCATGAAACGGCCATCAACGAGTTTGTCATCAACCGATTTGGGGACATCTTGCCACCTGAACAAATCGAAGCGATGGAAGCTGAGATGTTGAAAGAAAAAACGTTATTGGATTACGTTAAAAGTGTCGGCTTCGGCGCATTAGCTTTCACAGCATTTGGTGCTATTGGTGGAGCAATCGCCTCGAAAATGTTTAAGAAAGGTGGCGATGAGCCAACGGCTAACGACTCAATTGACGACTTATAGGCCCAGTTTCCGACGGGGATTTGTCTGATGGATCGTTTCGAATGGCCAATGTCTAGTCGTTGATTAACGTTTTTGAAGCGGTCGACTGACCGGTGGGCCCAACACTTCTGCCAATACAATAGCTTCTCGAATTTTTGAGCGGTCTTTCAGATCGGTTCTAATCATCTGTGACAAAGGCGTCTTCTTTTGTTTCACAAGTAAATTTGATTTCAAAGAACCGACATGGTGAATTTCAGGCCGGTGGAAAGACACATATTCTTTTTGGTCAAACGCTTCGTCGAAAAAAGGTTGTCCGGGCGGTAACAGCTCGGCTTTTTTTGACATTTCCGATCTTGCAATGGACGTCCTGGTAAGTCCTGTTTTTACTGGGGTACTAGGCACTTTTGTTGCCGTGGGACTCGATCCGCGGCTAGATAAGGACGGACGAGGTTCTGCTGGGGCGCCTCCTAACATAGTTGAGATTTCGGCAAGCGCGTCATGAAATTCATTGGAGCCCGAATTGTCCGATGGAATTTTTTGTAAATCAGGCAAATGCTCAGAAGTCGTGACCGGCTTTTTCTTTTTTCCCAAGAAAAACTGGAGCAAATACAAGGCTAACATGGCTAGCCAAAACTTGATGTCGATATCCATGATGACGCTATAAGGTTAAAAAGCTAATCGTTGTTGCCTTCGGTAGTTCCTGATTCTTGCTGAGTAAGCATATTTATAAGAAGTCGATTTGCTTTGGGAAAGGCGTATTCCTGAAGTTGTTCGTTTACAGCCCACTCCCAAGATAAAGCTGTAGAAGGAATTGTTGACGAGGTTAACTCGCAATCATACGCATGAAGCGTAATTTTAAAGTGGGAATAGGCATGGGGTATTGATGCAATGAGGGGGCCAACGTCAACTGACATTCCGGTTTCTTCTAGTATTTCCCTTCGACACGTCTGTTGATAGGACTCAGTGGACTCGTTTTTACCTCCTGGGAATTCCCATAATCCTCCCAACATACTGTCCAAGGACCTTTTTTGAATAAATATTCGGCCCTCCTCGTCGCGTATAACTCCAACGGCGATATGGTAGTGAGGAGTTTTCTTTTTCGCCCGTTTTACGGGAAATTGGGTTGGGGTGCCTGTTTCAAATCCTTTGCAAAATGACCGGACGGGACAGATCGGACAATCTGGTTTGGGAGTACAAACCAACGCGCCAAGCTCCATCATGCTCTCGTTGTGATCTCCGGGGCGCCTAACATCTAGGAGCGCGGAAGCCATTTTGTGCAGCGTTTGTTTGCTCGAAGACAATGCCACGTCTTCTGGAAATGCGAATATTCTCGACAACACCCGAATGACATTTCCGTCCAGAACAGCATGAGGATGCCCAAACGCTATGGAAGAAATGGCGGCGGCCGTATACGGACCGACGCCAGGAATGGAGAGTAGATCGTCCAAAGCCGAGGGGATAAGCCCGCTCCACTTTTCTACGATCATTTTGGCAGCCTTGTGCAGATTACGGGCTCTCGAGTAATAGCCGAGCCCTTCCCAAAGCTGCAGAACTTCGTCGAGATCCGCGTCGGATAGCGATTCGACGGTTGGAAATCGAGTCGTGAGTCGCATGAAATATGGGATTCCTTGTTCAACTCGGGTCTGCTGCAGAATGATTTCCGAAAGCCAAATATGATACGGATTCCGAGTAATGCGCCACGGCATTTCGCGTTTGTTTATTTCAAACCAGGCCGATAAAGCATACTGGACTTCGGCAACCGGTAGTGCTAGAGAATCGTTTTGCAACGTGTTAATTCCACAGTTTATTGAATCCATTCCTACACTTCGAAGTAGTTCACACGACACCAATTGGGTTGTTTCTAGATCCCGGTTTGGCTTTCCTTCAAGAAAACGACTTAGCACGGTCATTTCTGCTGTCATAAAATCTTCCGCGTTCATAATAAGCAAGGCCGTGAAAAGGTTTCCAATGGCCTCGCCGGTCGCTAATTCAGTGCGGGCTTTATTGCAGCGCCTTATTTCCCTTCTATTTGTGTATCCGCGTACTTTTGACGTAAGGATTTATCGTTTTTTGCTCCTTTTTGGCGCGGTAGGGTTTGGAACGGTAGGGCTGGGCACGGTAGGGTTTGGAACGGTAGGGACAAGTTGGGGCCAGGTCGTTTCTTATTCGGTTCGAACTGAAGGAGGGGTAGAGTCGTGGCCCATCCCAAACCTACGTCCAGATCAGCACAACGTCCTCTGGAAATCAAAACTGCGAGAGTATTACCAAAACAGTGGATACTTCGAGGCGACCATAGATTCTGTAAATTGGGATTCCCGCTTTGTTTTCGTCCGAAAGGGCGCAGAGCAATCTCTATCAAGGGCGGTTGTCACTATAGAAGGGCCTACGATCGACATTGATCCAGATTGGCTTGAGGAAAGACGAACGATGTCTTCGCACGCATTGGAGGGTTTCCTCGGCGAACTGTTGGGGTTGACTTCTTCGGCGGGATATCTGTCGGCTACAGCACACATTTTAGAGTTTAAAAAACGAGATAGTGAATGGGAAGCCCACGTGGAGCTTAAGACGGGTCGCCTTTATGTTGTTGAATCTGTTCGCCTTGAAGGCGATTCGCGTACGAAGACTGATTTCGCTGCCAAATTGGCAAAAATTCAGATTGGCGCGCTCGTTTCAGAAGTGAACTTGGCCCGCGCCCAAGCCGAATTATTATCTGCCGGGCTGCACCTCCGGGTAGGCCTTCCCAGATTTGAATTGGTTTCTGACTCTACAGCCATTGTTGTGATTCCTGTGGAACCACGGTCCCCGGGTTTTTTTGATCTATCGGCCGGATATCTTCCGACTTCAGGGGGCGCAGCAGCTGGAGTCGGTTCTGGTTCTGGGTCGCCATCCGGTTCGAGTATAAACCAGTTCCAGCCATCTGGAAAGGGTTCGCAATTCGTCGGAAGCGGACACATTACATTGTTAAATGCATTTGGGCGAGGTAGGGCGTTTTCAGCGCAAATTGATCGCCTTCCCAATCAGTCGAGCGGAGTTTTGGTATCCTTTCGAGAACCTAGTTTAAAAAATTGGCCCGTTTCGGTAGAGGGCCGTTTTGAAGGATATCAACAAGACTCCACGTATAGTTCCACCAAAGTCGCGCTGGGCCTCGGGCTTGAAGTTCAATCCAACTTTGAAGTTGGAATCGAAGTTAATCGGGAAAGCGCAAAACCGCTTCAAGCTGGATTGTCCTTGAGGGATAATCAACAAAGAATAGCTACTTCGTCCGGGTCGTATTTTGGAGTTGAAACGAAATTGCTTGGTTTGGATAGCCCTGCGAGCCCAAGGCGTGGATATTATTTTGCTGCAAAAGTTGAATCTGGAGTCAGAAAGAGAACTACACGGGGTATCGTTGGCATAGATACTCTGCAAATAGTGAGCTCAGAAAATCAAGAACGGGTGAGTATGGAGGCTCGAACGTATTGGACGTTGAGGGATAAATGGACGGTCGTATTGGGTTTTGAAGGACGATTTATCTTTGCCAAAAATCTCGACGAGAGCGAATTGGTGCCACTTGGCGGCGCAACATCACTGAGAGGTTACAACGAAAACCAATTTAGGGGTCGGTCGGCAGCGAGGTTTTTATCTGAAATACGAATGTATGCAGACCCTCGCACGTATGGTTTTGTATTTTATGATTTAGGTGCATTGGAGTCACAACCAAGCACCACATTAAAAAGCACGACCACTTGGTATCCCGGTTTTGGTATTGGATTTGCATTTGACTCTGCCATAGGACCGGTATCAATATCTTACGCCCTGAATTCCCAAGACAAGCTGGGAAGTGGTCGAATACATTTAGGATTGTCTTTTGGACTATAACACACGTGATGAGTACACCGAAACATCGATTTTTTGTGCCGCCCGATTTGATTTCTGATGACCGGATTGTTTTTCCAACGGAAGAAGCTAGACATGCTTCCAAAGTGTTGCGGTTGGGAATCGGAAATGAAGTAACCGTGGTCGACGGGGCCGGAGGAACGTACGTTGCCGAAATTGAGGTAATAACGGGAAAGGGCACTATTGCGCGTATTTTGTCCAAAACCATGGACGTGGCTGAGCCAGATTTTTATGTCCATATTGGTGTTGGGCTTCTAAAGCAATCCTCGCGCTGGGAAATGTTTTTGGAGAAGGCCGTCGAACTTGGCGCGTCGCGGATAACCCCGCTTGTCACGCAGCGAATGCAAAAGATATCGTTTAATCAACGTAGGGCAGAGGCCATTGTCATAGCGGCATTAAAACAATCCGGCCGGAGCCGGCTTCCTATCCTTGATCCACCAACTAAATTTTCAAAAGTCATTCAAGAGACATCAAGTTTAAGCTGTCGCATGATTTGCCATGAGGCCTCCAGTGATGCGCCTCGAATTCAACAATTGATGAACAGTCGCCCCGACAGTATTGGAATACTGGTTGGGCCCGAAGGAGGGTTCACAGACGAGGAAATTACCAAAGCCCTCGGCGCAGGATGGAAAGATATATGGCTTGGCGAGCGCAGACTTCGTACCGAAACAGCGGCAGTTGCGGCGCTGTCGGTGGTCACACAGGCGTTGTGATCGAATTAGGTGCATGAAACCTTTGAGAACCGAACTAGATGCGTCGAATACTGTTGCTCTGGACTACTTCATTCCTTAACTTATAAGGCTAAATATGGGGTAGTACTATTTCCCTTGGGACGTTCCCGGGCAGAAGTGAATATCCTTAAAATGATTTTAAATAATCCATGTTCGCATTTTTAATCGTCATTATCGCAATTATTGCTGTTTTATTGACCCTGGTAGTTTTACTACAGAGTGGGAAAGGCGGTGGTTTGGCTGGTATCGCTTCAGGTGGTGCCACAACTCAAATATTAGGTTCACGTCAAGCTCCTGACTTTCTGGAGAAAGCGACTTGGACGCTAGCAACAGCATTTATCATCCTGTGTATTATGTCCAACTTTGTGATTAGCGATGATCAGGGGGGAGGTTCGGTCATTCAGCAGCAGGGACAGACAGGTCAACTAGGCGCTCCGGTTCTTCCTTCTCCTGGAACGGAGGCTCCGGCAACAGATACGCCTGCCACAGATACGCCTGCGAAACCAGACGGAAATGGTCAGTAGGTAGTCTGCACATTATTAGTTGTATGCAAAGAGGGGCGGACCGTATGGTCCGCCCCTCTTCTTTTGCCTCAAGGCAAAGGCAACAATCTATCGCCGGTAGAGCATAAAAATTGCGGTCGTCGCTGATCTATAAGCCGAATTCTGTCTGACCCATTGGGGACCGCGCACCTTTGGGAGAGATCATCATTTATCTGGGACTGTCGTCGCCGACAGCCTCTAGCAGTCTACCCGCATCGCCATACAAGTATGAGGACGGGCCGTCCTCGTACGCTGGTGCGTACGCGATGCTGCATGACCTTGCACCCCATGGGGTTTGCCTAGCCAGCCCGGTCACCCAGACTGCTGGTGGGCTCTTACCCCACCGTTTCACCCATCACCTGTGCCCCGAAAGGCCATCGGCTGGTTTGTTTTCTGTTGCACGTGCCGTCACTACCTAAGTAGCGCCTTCCCGTTAGGAAGCATGGTGCCCTAATGGTGTTCGGACTTTCCTCACCTACTTACGTAAGCGCGATGATCCAATCAGCGATTTAGAATTTGAAATTTTTCGTCGTTTCAGTAAACAGAACTCCATCCACAACAATTCTTCCCGTGTGCTCACAAGCCACGATCCGGTTGCGTTGACGGATTTCAAGCTGTCTCTGAGGCGGAACGGAGAATCCTGCAGCTGCCCCGCGCTCTAGCGGCACAACAGCACGACCGTCCCTGACTCGCGATCTAAGCCTTGCGTAGGCTCTTAGATAGCGTTCATCGACTTCCTTTTCAGCTTTCGCTCTGGTTTTTTCCAGATTTGACTGCTCGCTCTTGGTATCCTCAAGGACAACGTTGAGTTCGCCCGTTTTCTGGTCCAAAATCGCAGTCAATTCAGCTAAGCGAGAACTCGCTTCTTCAACTGCTGCGTCTTGCAGCGGTTTAGACATTTCGATCTCGAGACCGCGAGCGGTTGAATCTATGATTCGTTGTTTCTGGGCCTCAATTTCTTTGGTAAGTGCATCGTACTCACGATTGTTGCGCACTTGAAGTTGTTGCTCCTCGTATTTTTTAATGAGGCCTTCAGCTTCGGCGATGTCGGTCACGGCTTGCTTTTTAGCCTGCTCGTGATCTTTTTGCTCAAGCTGAAGCTTTTCCAAACGAGTGGAAAGCCCCTGCTTTTCGTCTTCGATATCCCGAATTTCGTCAGGAAGATCTCCGCGAAGCTTTTTGATTTGATCGATTTTGCTATCGATGTGTTGCAAGCGGATCAGCGAAATAAGCTGATCTCTAATGGTGTGCTCTAGGGCTGTGGTTGCCATGCTCCGGTGTCGACAGATTTACGTTTTAGTACAGACGACTAAATAACGTCAAAATTTGGATAAGGTTCATAATCTAGATTGAGAATAATACAATAACCTCAATCGCTACCGTAAACCTCCGTCCAATAACCTCAATCGCTACCAAGAACCCACGTTTCGACCGGAGATGATCGCAGTCTAGTCTTTTGCCACTCAACGCCGGGAAAGTTGCTTGAAAGTTTGTCCACCAACAAATCTTCAGTCATTTGTTCCGTTTCGTAATGCCCGGCATCAACCAAAGCCATTGTAGGTTGGCCCAAGTGGTCCAAAACTTCAAAATAACGGTGATACGTAACATCTCCCGTTACATACACATCCGCTCCTGCCGCTTGGGCTAATGCAATAAAATCGGATCCTGATCCACCACAAACGGCGACTCTCCGGATCATTTTTGAGGCATGACCGGCAACTCTAAGAGCTTTATTTCCGAGACGACCGGCAGTGAGTTGAAGAAACTCATTTAATGATATTGCCGTCGATAAATCTCCGATGGCTCCAATACCGCAGTTTTTGTGGGCTTGTTCTAGTTTTAGTAAATCATATACAACTTCTTCGTAAGGATGCACGTTTTTTATAGCAGCCAGAACGCTTGGAACGTTCCATTTTTCTACTTGCATTTCAATTCTGACCTCGTGAACACGTTCAACCTGACCATCTGAGCTCCCGATGAATGGCTTGGTATCAGACCCAGGCTTAAACTGTCCGGTGCCGCCGACCGAAAAGGAACAGTGACTATATGCGCCTATTTGTCCGGCACCCGCGTCGTGAGCAGCTGTTCGGACCGAATCCCCAAACTCAAGTGGGACAAATACAACCAACTTTAACAACGATTCTTCCAGTCCAGACAGAAATTGGATGTTGGTCAGGCCCAAAGTTCGTGCAAGTTCGAAAGAAACTCCGCCGCGGGCCGCATCGAGATTGGTATGTGCAGAAAACAATGCAATTCTGTTTTCCGCCATCTCTAGCGCCATAGAAGATTCTAAAGTTTTATCTGTGAGGTTTGACAGTGCTTTGAAGAATAGGGGATGATGAGTTACGATCAATTCTACGCCGAGGCCTTTTGCCTCCTGAATGATTTGGGGGGTAAGATCAAGAGCGACAAGTGCGTTTGATACTTCCTGGCTCCGTCTGCCAATTTGTAAACCAACGTTATCGTAGGACTGAGCCGAACCAACAGGCGCCCAGTTATGCATAAAATCAACAATGTCTCCTAGCAAACAACTCATACTCTTCCTGCTGCAGCAATTCCTTCTTTTTCATCCACTCTCAGAAGAAGAACCCCGCCCACGATAAACAAAATGACAACAACGGCTACGCCGGCCCGCATATTTCCAAAAAGAAGGGTCATTTTTCCGAGTAAAAAGGGACCCAAGAAGGCGGTAAACTTCCCAGAAAAGGCGAAAAATCCGTAGAATTCATTTTCATGGTTCGGTGGAGTGAAACGCCCCAAAAGTGATCTGCTAGCAGACTGATTCGGTCCTGCCAAGAGGCCAACGCCAAGACCTGAGACCCAAAACCAAAATACGCTGGTCGTCATTACCGCCAACGTAGCGGCAGCAACTAGGCCAACAATAGAAACTAAAATGGTCGGTTTCCCGCCCAATCTGTCGTCCATAAAGCCAAAAACCCAAGCCCCGAAACCGGCCGCCAGGTTCAGTCCGATTCCAAAAACGATGATTTCGCTCGTCGTAAAATCAAAAACTACGGCGGCGTAGAGGCCTCCAAATCCGAATATGGTAACCAATCCATCGTTGTAAATGAGCCGTGCCAGCAGTAGTCGAAAAACTTGCTTATAGGTTTTTATCTTGCGAAAAACTCGCTTCAGGTCATCCATAGCTCCTTTCATTAATTCCTTTGCTGGAGGAGGATTTTCAACTGTTCTGTCTTTGACGAGCCAAAACATTGGAATACTGAAGATGGCAAACCAAGCAGCAACTAAAAGATTGGTTGCCCGAATAGGTTGATCTGTGTCTGCATTTAATCCAAACATGGGTGGATCTGGCTGCACGAGAACGAATAGGCCTACGACCATACAAAGGAGTCCACCTGCATAACCGAGCGCCCAACCGTATCCCGAGATTCGGCCAATTTTCTCAAGTGGTGCAATGTCAGGTAGAAAAGCGTTGTAAAAGACATTGGCCATTTCGAATGCCACATTTCCAATCACAAAAACGGTAATAGCGAAGTAGACTTGCCCTTTTTGTGGGAAATACAGTGCTATAGTTGCTGCAATACAGACCATGGTCGCGATAGCAAGAAAGCGCTTTCTATACCCACCTTTGTCTGCCAAAGCTCCAAGAAAGGGCGAAAACAACGCCACCAATATGGCTGAAATCGTAATTCCTGTCGACCATAAGTCGGTCCCTGTGGTTTCGTCGGGAGCAATACCCTTCGCAAAGAAGGTGGCATACACAAAAGTGACAATGAGAGTTGTAAACGCCGAATTGGCAAAGTCGTAGAGTGACCAAGCCCAAACGGTTTTAGACGAGTAAGAAGAGTCTTTGTGCAATGTCGTGCGGCGGGTCGATTATTGATTAGGGTAGCTGAATGTAGATTTTAGCTTCAAATGATTCAACCTTTACAGATTTGAGCGATGTTTTCACAGAATCGGTTTATTTCATCTTCTGTATTGTAATAGTGGACAGAAGCGCGAATCATGACTGGTAAATCGCGAGTTTCAGCGTCCAACCGGGACCATTCTGGGTGGGAAAGCTGGACATTAATTTTTTGTCGATCAAGCTCGGCTTTGATTTCTACCGCTTTCGTCTTGTTGTGCGAAAAAGTGCAGATACCACCCATTACCACTCCAATATCGTGTACAGTCACCCCATTTATTTCTCTGAGTTGGTTTCGGAGCGCGGTTGCTAGGGTTGAAATTCGAGCGAATGTTTGCTCTGGCCCGAGATCCAGCAGGTACCTAACGGCGCGCCCGAGCCCTATTTTTCCTGCCACATATCCTTCCCAGTTTTCAAACCGACTTGAATCAGGCCTCATCTCGTATTCGTTCATTTTGGTCCAAACGGCAGCATGAAGGTCAAGGAAGGGCGGTTCGATTAGATCTATGGAAGCGGTTCGAACGTATAAAAACCCGGTCCCCCTCGGTCCTCGAAGATATTTTCGACCGGTACCTGACAAAAAATCACAGCCTATATCATCCACATTTACAGGTACTTGGCCCACCGATTGGCACGCGTCCAATACATAGGGTACACCATGTTTTCGAGCTACTGAGCCAATTTTACTAGCCGGGTTGACCAGTCCGCTATTGGTCGGAATATGAGTTGCGCATATTAGTCGTGTTCTTGACGTTATGCGCTGATCTAGAAGCTCTAAGTCCATCTGGCCGTAAGAGTCATTTGGAATGGCATCAATGATGATTCCATCATTCTTTACTCTTTGCAGCATGGCGATGTAGCTACTTGCGTAAGAAGCCTGATCTGCAATAATTCGGTCGCCGGGTCGAAGCTTCATGCCATAAAAAACTTGGTCCCATGCGCGGGTTGCATTTTCCTGCAGTGCAATTTCGCCAGGTTTTGCGCCAATTAATTCTTCAATGGCAGAGTACGTATCTGAATACAGATGATCGGACTTGTGATGGGCCTCATACCCTCCAATCATGGCCTCAAGTGTCAAATGATCGGTTATCGCATCGAGTACGGGCCGCGGCATAAGACCGGTTCCAGCATTATTAAAATGCAAAACTGACTCGGAGCCAGGCGTTTCTTTTCGGATGGCTGGAATATCTAATGACATATGGAGGGATTCTGATTGAAAAAGGGTGTATTTTCGGAGACTAAGATAGGCCCTCGTAGCTCAGGGGATAGAGCACCGGTTTCCTAAACCGGGTGTCGCAAGTTCGAATCTTGCCGTGGGCACCCTAAAATATAGTAGCTATTGAAGTGCTACAATGTATTGATAGCCGAGAACACGTCCGAATTCGTGTGTCTCGTAATTCATATGCCCGAAATGACGGGGATTGAAGTGGTCAAAAGTGTTGGCGTTTCCTCTGACCCAACACGGAATGGTTGAGTCAAAAAATCACCCCCGAGCAACTTTTACCTGGGTTAACCCGTCATTTAACTACAATCAATAACTGTGAGCTTGGCAAATGAAACACATTACGTTCTACCTATTACTTTTTATGCTATCAACTGGGGTCAGCACTGCCCAAACTGATCAGCAAGGGGTTCACGATGCAGTAGAAGATTATCTCGAAGGGTTGTATCAAGCTGCGCCGGAAAGAATTGAGCGGAGCGTCAGCAAGAACCTCGTAAAATATGGGTACTGGCGCGAAACAGCAGAAGATGAATATTCCGGCTCGGCCATGACCTACGACCAATTGTTCAGATTAGCGTCGGGCTGGAATGTTGGAAATAAAATGAAAATCGATGATTCCACCCCTAGAGAAATCGTGGTACTGGATGTGCTAGACAAGACTGCCGTGGCAAAGCTGACCGCGCAGTGGGGCGTAGACCATTTTCAATTGGCTAAAATTGATGGAAAATGGATGATCAAGCATATTTTGTGGCAAGCGCACCCAATTAGTGATGACCATTAGAATATCTTAGTGAGCACAAGGTGGCGAAAAGCCGAGTTTCTGAGTGGTACGCAGGCTTCAGGGTCGAAATATCGACCATAAACGAAGTCTATGGCGATGGGTATTACGACGACCAATTTCCTTCGGCATAAACGCACGAGCGGCCAAAACTATCGGATCGGGTAACTGGCCTAAACCCCAAATCGGAATGTTAGCGTCGTGTAGCTCGAAACTTTCTTGTTATTTTCGCGAGCTGGGCTGAAAAGGTATCGTTTGGCAGCGTCCAATGCGGATTCTTCTAACCCGTAACCGACGACGGCAACGATTTCTCGTTGTTTTTGATCTTTGCTAAGCAAAAATCTTTCGACCACCCGAGCCTCCGTTACACGACCCATTTCGTTTACAAGAACTTCGATTACAATTTCAGCTCTGACGTTTTTTCGTTCTGCCTCTCGAGGGTAATCGCCAACAGAGATTCGAATCGGTGAAGGACCGGCATCCGCTCGCGCGGCAAAACTTGCTCCTTCTGTAGTTCCTTTAACTTCTTCCTTGTCTTTGCCCGGAGCTTCAAGGGTCAAAGAAACATCGGCAATTTCGATTTCGATATCGTCAAGAATGAAATCATCTGGCATTATAATTGGAGGAGCGGGTACAGGGGGAGCTGGTCTGTTTTTTTCTTGTCTTGTTTGTTGAATTTCCTCCGCCTGAATAACCTCCTGCCCCCTTGAGTCAAATACTAGGCCTGAATTGTCTTCAGAAAGCGACGGCCAAAACCAAATGGCAGAATTTACGGCAAGAAGGCTCAATACAAACGTCGCCAGGATATGCATCCTGTATTGTTCTCTGCGCTTTGTATTTTTTTCAAACTTGTTCAAATGGTCAATAGTGGGGTCTAGTCGGGGGAAGCCGAAGCGTGTTTAAATGAATCTGAGGGCCAAATTACTGAAGCTTTCTCGTTTGATCTGAACGTATTCAAGATATTGTACGAACCGTAGACTTTTCGGATTCTGTAGAGTTGCCGAATGGTTCTGGAAGCCGTCCGACCTGAAGACCATGACTATTGAATGAGATTTTAAATAAGGAGTGGTCAAAATTTTGCGTGCGGACAGGCTTCAACGTATTTTTGGGAATTCGGTAAATCGGGACGTTTACGGAATTTGAATAGCAAGTCGATGGTTTTGACATCGGCACTCGGTGAACTCGATTTTGAGAGAATCGGATTTGCCAAACCAAAACAGAAGTTGGATAAAACCAACATTTAATTAGGATTTCCAGGCCCGGATAATCAGTGCTGTATAGCTCTTCTGCCTTCGGCAAGACCAACTTTTGAATAAGCCTTCCCTGAGGTTCTGGGAAGGCTTTTTTTTTGAGGTTTTGATAGGTAGAGCCCAAAAAGGCACTCTCAAGGAATGGAAACACTCTTTTTAGAAAACAATTATGAGTCTACCCGGCGAAAACGTGTTGGAAAACCCTCTATGTAAATTGGCGCTTGCCGATGGGACGGTAGTGACCGGATCCGCGGTGGGCTTTCATGGTGAGACAGGTGGGGAACTGTGCTTTAATACTTCTATGACGGGGTATCAAGAGATCTTTTCTGATCCATCATATCATGGTCAAATCATGATGATGACGTACCCGCACATCGGAAATTACGGCGCTTCGGACGACGACATGGAAGCGTTGAAACCCATGGTATCGGGCGTGGTCGTCAGATCTTTTTCTCATCGCTTTTCAAACCAACATAGGAGTCAGTCATTAGATGATTTTATGAAGCTCCATCAACTTGTTGGCATTTCTGGAATTGACACGCGGGCTCTGGTTCTTCACATACGGGAAAAGGGGGTAATGAACGCTGTCATTTCGTCTGTCGATTTGGACGATGATTCCCTCGTTTCCAAGGCCAGAAATTGGCCTTCAATGGATGGTTTAGAGTTGGCAAGCCGTGTAACTGTCGAAAAAACCTACGATTTTGCGACGGGAGAGGGCCCACGTATTGCTGTTTATGATTTTGGGGTCAAGCAAAATATTTTAAAATCGTTCAAGGCTAAGGGCTGTTCAGTTCGCGTATTTAGTGCGAGCACCAATCTGGAAACAGTGCTTTCATGGAATCCGGATGGCATATTTTTCTCAAACGGTCCAGGAGATCCTCGGGCCATGCCGGAAACCGTTTTGCTGGTTCAACAGGCCATGAAAACTGAGATACCGCTATTTGGAATTTGCTTGGGACATCAATTGTTATGCTTAGCAGCTGGATTCGAAGTTTATAAAATGTTCGTTGGGCACCGCGGAGCAAATCATCCGGTTCAAAATCTAGTTTCGAGAAAAGTGGAAGTTTCCACTCAAAACCACGGTTTTGCGGTCGATAAAAAGTCATTACGAGATGACGTGGCTGAATTGACCCACATAAATCTTAATGACGGGACCCTGGAAGGAGTCCGGTTTAAAAACTGCACAGCGTTTTCTGTTCAATATCACCCGGAGGCTTCACCGGGTCCCCACGATAGTCACTACCTCTTTAATGAATTCATGAGAGACATTTCGGAACGACGCGGCGTGAAGGCGTCAAATTTTGTAAGTCCAGAAATGATTTATGCAGCCCGATAACTCTCAGTACCCACATTTAGAACCAATACTCCACCTACAAAGGAATGCCAAAGCGTACGGATCTTAAGAAGATACTTTTGATTGGAAGCGGTCCGATTATTATCGGGCAAGCATGTGAGTTCGACTATTCAGGAAGTCAAGCTGCTCGGTCGCTTCGTGCCGAAGGGTATGAGGTCATATTGGTGAATTCCAATCCGGCGACCATCATGACTGACCCGGTGACGGCCGATAAAATATTTTTGCAGGCATTAACCCCCGAATCAATCAAACAAATTGTTGAAGCGGAGCGTCCTGATGCCGTGTTGCCAACCATGGGTGGACAAACAGCTCTGAATTTGGCCAATGTGCTTCATGAGGAAGGATATTGGGTTGAAATGGGAGTCGACGTAATTGGAGTCGACATTGACGCCATTAACATTACGGAAGACCGGCAACTCTTTCGCAATTTGATGGAGTCCATTGGGATAGACCAAGCTCGGTCTCGTACGGCCAAATCGCTACTCGAGGCAAAAGAAATCACCCAGGAACTTGGTGGGTTGCCCATCGTGATCCGGCCTTCGTTTACCATGGGAGGGAGTGGTGGTGGAATCGTTTGGGCGCCCGACCAGTTTGACAAAAAAGTAATGCGTGGTCTTGAGCTTTCGCCCATCCACGAAGTATTGATTGAAGAGTGTTTGGTAGGTTGGAAAGAGTACGAACTGGAACTGTTGAGGGATCAAGCGGACAACGTTATTATTATTTGTTCGATTGAAAATGTAGACCCCATGGGCGTCCACACCGGCGATTCGGTGACGGTTGCTCCCGTTCAAACGTTGACGGACAAACAGTACCAAATTATGAGGGACGCAGCCATTTTGATGATGCGTTCGATTGGGACGTTTGCAGGAGGCTGCAACGTTCAATTTGCGGTCGATCCCAAAACGGGGAGGATGATCGCCATTGAAATCAACCCTCGTGTTTCTAGGTCTTCAGCACTGGCCTCGAAAGCTACTGGATATCCAATCGCCAAAGTGGCCTCTAAGCTTGCCGTCGGATATACGCTTGACGAGCTTAAAAACGATGTTACTGGAACCACATCGGCCTGTTTTGAGCCAGCCTTGGATTATGTGGTGACAAAAATTCCTCGCTTCAACTTTGAAAAGTTTGAGGGGGTAGACGAGGAATTGACCACTCAAATGAAGTCTGTTGGTGAAGTAATGGCAATTGGGCGTACGTTTCCTGAGAGCCTTCAAAAAGCGTGGCAAAGCCTTGAAAATGGATACGCAGGCCTAGGTGCCGACAGGGATGAATCTCCTCGTTATGAAATTCGTGATCGACTTAAAAAGTCATACTGGGATCGCACGCTTCAGATTAGAAACGCTTTTAAGTTCGGAGCCTCAGTCGAAGAGCTTGCTGATATTACTAAGGTTGATCCTTGGTTTTTGTATCAAATTCAGGATATCGTAGGTGTCGAAGAAGCGATTCGGTCCCAAAGCCTACAGCAGATGGACCGTGCGTTTATGCTTCATGTTAAACAATACGGGTTTTCTGATATACAAATTGCCTATCTGGTCGAAGACAACGTGACAGAGGAGGAAGTCAGGGCGTATCGCAAGTCTCTCGGATTAATTCCCTCCTATCAAGTTGTGGATACGTGCGCGGGCGAATTTCCAGCCAAAACACCGTATTTCTACTCTACCTACGCCACAAATAATGAAAGCCAGGTTTCAGACCGGAAAAAAGTGGTGATTTTGGGCTCCGGACCAAACCGGATAGGTCAAGGGATAGAATTTGATTATTCGTGTGTCCACGGCGTGTTGGCAGCCAAGGAAATGGGATACGAAGCGATCATGATCAATTGTAATCCCGAAACCGTTTCTACTGATTTTGACGTGGCAGATAAGCTCTATTTCGAACCCGTTTTCTGGGAACGGGTCAACGATATTCTTGAGCACGAAAAGCCTGAAGGGGTCATTGTTCAATTGGGTGGCCAGACTGCGCTCAAATTAGCGAGGGATTTTGAGAAAAACGGTATCACTATTTTTGGTACTCAGTTCGCAAACATGGACATGGCTGAAGATCGAAGCCAGTTTTCCGATATTCTGAAAGAGTTGAAGATTCCGTTTCCTCCTTATGGAGCTGCACGATCGGTTCAAGAGGCGATTGATACCGCAGAAGGAATTGGTTATCCGCTACTGGTTCGTCCGAGTTACGTTTTAGGTGGTCAGGGAATGCGCATCGCGATCAACAAAGAAGAGGTTGAAAAATATGTCAACCAAATCTGGAAGTTGATGCCAGACAACGTGATACTGTTAGACCTCTTTCTAGAGGATGGTATTGAGCTAGACGTTGATGCCATTTGCGATGGCGACGAAGTTTGGGTGGCTGGCATCATGCAGCACATCGAACCGGCTGGTGTCCATTCGGGTGATTCAACTGCGGTTCTCCCACCTTATTCTTTATCCCATGAGATACAAGAAACCGTTCGGGAATACATGGATGCAATTGGACGGCGGCTTGGCGTTCTAGGATTGGTAAATGTCCAAATGGTGATTAAAAACGATCTTGTTTACGTGATTGAAGCCAATCCGCGCGCGTCTAGGACGGTTCCTTTTGTGGCAAAAGCGACAGGAGTTCCTATATCTAATATCGCGACAAAAGTGATGTTGGGAGCAAAAATTGACGAATTTCGGAAACGAGGAATATTGGAATCAACCTTGGTCGGATATGCGGTTAAGGAACCCGTCTTTTCGTGGGATAAGTTTCCGGAAGTGCGGAAAGAGCTTGGACCGGAGATGAAATCGACGGGCGAAGCCATTGCTTTCATCGCAGACTTCAAGGACGAACATTTCCGCAAACCGTTTGAAATGCGCAATTTATACCTTTCAAGGTAGAAATTGGGTATTACCCGACCCCTATTGGGGGAGGGAAATACCTAAAATTTGTATCTATCCCGGTAGGGGTGGGTTAGCGAATGCCCGGGTGGACATCCGAAATCGTGAGGGATATCTCGTCGTCAACGGCAAATTCAATCCAGTCGATCGAAACGGACGTTGGGTAGCCCCATTCGGAATATTCAGCCTGCACTGAAAAAGCTTCTGTTTGGGCACTTTGGATCATATCGAAAATATCTTCCATCGATTCTATCCACTGCAAATCTTGTTCAAGAACTGGTTCATCTCGCCAAATATTGTAGGCGGAGGTAACACTCCCGTTTTTGACCTGTACCCAGTGTTCGCCACCATTGACGCAAAAACATCCCCTCACCACGGTGAAATAGTACGTCCCGTCTTGAAAATTATCCCACTGTTCTTGATAGTCAGGATCCCTACCTATCCGCGGGTCGTCAGGGCCCGTGATTTCGCACCCGGCAATCAGGAAGAACATCAACACTATTAAAACGCGAAAGGGTGGGGGCATAATTGACGATAATCGATTTCCAAAAACAATGTCCAGAAGAGAGTCGAATTTGCTTCGCCAGCTCCGAGCTTCAAAAATAGGGTCGCTCGATCGAACTAAATAATAGGAAAGCTTTCCATTTCGGGGATTTCCACTTGCCCTTTAGAGTTCATTCGACCCAACTGAACCGTTTGGATGGTTCCAGATCGGACCTCATCATATTCAGCATTAACTAGAATATGGTTATCCGTAAATCCACTCATTTTATTGTGCGACTCCAGGCTTTCCCAAAGAACTGGCCGATGGTGCCCGTAAAAACGGGAATAAAAAGCACCCTTCTTCTTTTCGGATACTACTCGAAGTCGCCTATTTCGCTCTGACCGCACACCTTTGTCGACAAACGACCCCCCCATCAATTCCAGCTGATCCACAGCTATGGTTTCAGGGCGCTCAGAATAGGTAAACACATGCAGATAACTTATCGGAAGGGACTCAATGAACGAATACGTCTGTTCGAATTGAGCGTTTCCTTCGGCAGGAAACCCAACAATAACATCGACCCCAATGGCGGCATCCGGCATGACCGATAGGACGCGTTCAATTCGGCCTAGATAATCGGACGTACGATATCGCCTGCGCATTTTTCCCAACACAAAATCATCGCCACTTTGCAGGGGCAGATGGAAGTGGGGCATGAACGCTCGGGATTCGCCAACAAAATCGATGATCTGGTCCGTCAACAGGTTTGGTTCGCAGGATGATATCCGGAACCGATCAATTCCCGACACGCCATCCAGTTCTTGCAGTAACCCAAGAAGGTTTCCTCCCCGTTCTTGTCCAAAAAGGCCAATATTTACGCCTGAAAGCACTATTTCTCGATATCCCCGAGATGCAATTTCTTCCGCTTGCCGGGTCAAATCAGACACCAGAGCTGAACGACTCTTGCCTCGCGCCTTTGGAATTGTACAAAACGAACATGTGTAGTCACACCCGTCTTGAACCTTCAAAAATGCTCTAGTTCGTTCGGATGCAGAAAAGGCAGCCCCAAATTCAGTCACATCATCTATACACGAAACGTCTACTTGGGTCTTTTCCTTTTTGGTAAAGGCATCCACATACCGAAAGACATCAAACTTTTCGTTCGCGCCCAAAACGACATCGACTCCTGGGATGTTTGCGATTTGTTCTGGACGCAGTTGGGCGAAACAACCCGTCACGATGACACATGCCTCCTCGTTGGCACGAAGCGCCTTTCTAATGGCCTGCCGACATTTTCGATCGGCCTGTTCGGTAACCGTACACGTATTGAGTACCACGACGTCTGCGGCTGCCCCAAAAGGCACTATTTCGTACTCATGTGCCTTGAATTGTCCAGCAATCGTGCCGGTTTCAGCAAAGTTGAGCTTGCATCCTAGAGTATGAAATGAAACGCTTGGCAATGGAAAATGGGAATAGGAATGAGGAATCTTTGGCGTAGATAGGGTAGCAGTCGAACGAAGATGGTATTTTCGGGTTTCCCCGATTCAATCACGCTGTAGGACAGTTGGAAATTATGTTTGCAAAAGAAGGTTATGGGCTAATCGTCGGTGCCGCGTTTATTGCCCTCGTAGTAGGTGGTTTAGGCTGGAAATATGGAGGCCCAATCGGAATCATTGCGATGATTTTCGGAGTGCTGGTGCTCAGTTTCACGTTGTACTTTTTTCGTGATCCTGTTAGAATCATTCCTAGCGTCCCCACGAACACGATAATGTCCCCTGCGGATGGGAAAGTACTCCTTATCGATGAAATTGAAGAACCATTGTATTTCAATGGACCGGCCTTAAAAATTTCAATTTTTCTTTCGCCCTTAAACGTTCATGTCAATCGGATTCCTACTGATGGAGTGATTGAGTTTGATGAGTATGTTTCCGGCGAATATCTGGTTGCGTGGCACGAAAAAGCGAGCGAATTAAATGAGAGATCGCAATTGGGTCTTTTACATCCATCAGGTCACAAAGTACTTTTTAAGCAGATAGCTGGTGCGGTTGCGCGGCGCATAGTTTATCATGTTACAGTAGGAGATGAAGTAAAATTAGGGGAACGATTTGGTATCGTGAAGTTTGGATCTAGGATGGATGTTATTATTCCTCGCGGGTCTACGGTTTCAGTCGCCATTGGCGATAAAGTCACGGGAGGGCAGACCATTCTTGGATATCTACCAGAGCCTGTTAACTAGAATTATATGCTGCGATCTAGGAAAAAAAAGCCTCGTCCGGGGCTAAAGCAAAGGCGTTTTCGGCAGCGGTTAATCACGTACCGAGAATCCAAAGGCCCTCGGCTGCCACGTAAAATTCCACGTGCCGCAGTACCGTCGTTTTTTACCTTGATGAACTTGTTTTGTGGGTTTTTATCCCTTGTTCAAGTGTTGGAAGGTCGGCTCGAATATGCTGCTTGGCTCATTCTTTTGGCCAGTTTTTTTGATGTACTCGACGGGATGATGGCTCGTTTAACAAATGGTACGAGCTTGTTTGGGATGGAATTAGACAGTCTGTGCGACGTGGTTTCGTTTGGGGTGGCACCATCATTTTTGATTTATTCATTTGGTCTCAGAGAATTTGGAATCCCTGGAATTATCATTGCCTCTCTGCCTGCAATGGCTGGTGCTGTAAGGCTAGCTCGATTTAATGTGCATTATGAAGGGGAGAAAAAAGATTCTTTTATCGGACTCCCGATACCTGTTTCCGCAGTCGCGATTGTTGCGATCATCCTAAATCCTGATATTTTCGCCGGGCTGACGTCAAATAGTGGAGATATGTCCATAGTTCTTATAGCTGTCGTAGTTTTGTCAGGATTGATGGTATCCAACATTCCCTTTGACTCTGTTCCTCGACCATCTATAGAGTACATCCGGAAGCGCCCATTCAAGTTTTTGGTGTACTTTTCCGGATTCTTAATCACGGTGATTTTCAGAGAAATTGGTCTTTTGAGCGTGATTTCAATCTATTTGGTTGGCAGTTTGATTTTGGCCTTTGCAGGGTTTCTAACAGCTGTTCGAAATACCGAACTGTCAGAGATTGATGAAGGTTCAGATTCTGCAGGTCAATCCTCAGACCATACTCCCGTTTCTTAATCCACAATTATTGTATGTATAAAGCTAATATTACCATCACGCTTAGATCGTCAATTCTCGATCCGCAAGGAAAAGCCGCCCTTCATGCATTGGGTGAACTCGGTTTTAAATCCGTTCAATCAGTTAGAATTGGCAAGGTTGTCGAAATGGAAATTGACTCGGATTCTTTAGCCGCAGCCAATCAAATAGCGGAAAAAGCCTGCAAAGAGCTACTTGCCAATTCAGTAATGGAAGATTATCACATTGAACTTCATGAGCTGGTTTCAAGCTAAAATGTCACAATTTCGGGATATCGGTTTCAGTGAGCTTCAATACGAGGCTGGAACGAAGGGAGACACTTCATTTGAAGCGTTGGTTGAAGTTGAGATTGAGACGCTGTGGGGAGTTGATCTATACAATGATGAAATCCACACTTTTGAAGAGGTCATCAGTCAGTTAATCAAAGCTATCTCTTGTACCCAAGGCCGTGCGGAAGATCTTGCATGGACAGTTCACAACGAAGGTTTGGCACATGTTTTTGATGGCAAATTTGATGAATGCCTCCGCGTTTCCGGTGTTTTACACGAAATTGGCCTATTGACCCAAATCCGCGGTTGAAGTAGCGAGGGAATTCCGGTTAAACCGAAGTCGCCCTTACTGGAATAGATTTTCAACAAAGATCATTCGATCGGGAAAATTCTGCACTTCAAGAGGCAAAAATTACGTCATAAACCTCTTTGTTTTCCACGTTTTACTGACACTAGGCTAGTTTGGCGAGAGGGAAAGCGCTTCCAAATACCGCGTAATTGGCCAAAAAGTGGTTAAAACACGTGTCGAACGTCAAATGCTGAGTTCATGGCATAGATATTGGATAAGTATTGATCATAGGACAACAAATGCCAATAGGAGGCTCCCCATGATTATTACTACTAAACAATTTTTATCCTCAGTTTGGCTTGTGATCGCTTTGATCGTGGCCACTATTTTAGCCGTCGCTTTGCCCGGGACCTCATATGCCCAAAGCATCACATCCAACGAATTTATTGCTGAAGGTTATGCAAGTTGGTACAACATGGGACAACATGGTGCGAAAACAGCATCGGGAGAGCGATATGATCACAAAGCCATGACGGCGGCACATCCGTCACTTCCCTTTAATTCGATGGTGAAAGTGACCAATGTTGATACCCATACATTTGTAGTGGTTCGGATAAATGACCGATTGAAATCAGGTGCAAAACACATTATTGATCTTTCGGGGGCCGCGGCTCAGAAAATTGGACTTTTTGAATCAAGTATAGCTGAGGTGAATTTGGCCTTGATGGAAAATGAGGAGCTGACTTTAAATTCGAATTCCCAAACATCGTATAAAGTTGATACATCTCAAATCCCTACCGTCCCCAATGAGGCTTCGATCGATGGCAATCATAGCGGGCCTATTCAGGGCGTTTCAATTCAAGATGAAACTGCAAAATTAGCATTTACACTTCAAATTGGGTCATTTTCTACGATCGAAAGAGCTCAGTTGTTGGCCGATTTATACGATGAAGCATGGGTAGATCGAGTTGAGAATGGTGGCGAATCTACTTTTAGAGTTTACTTCAGTCGATTTGAAAAAGAACAGCCGGCTCGGGTAGCACAAAACGATCTTTGGTCGAAAGGTCAAGACAGTTTCCTTAGAAAAGTCGCGCCGTAAGGTTAGAAGATCGGTAGGTAAAAGTTGAGGTCTCCTTGAGGCGCTATATTGGCTCAATGGAACTTCAAAATGACTCATATTTGGTACTGAATTCTAGGGCAACGGCCGAAATAAAGGTCAAAGGGTCACGTTTTATTGCCATTGCGGTGCCGGTTTCTTCTGTTGAGGAGGCGGAGGTGGAACTTACCGCGATAAAAAAACGAGATTACGATGCCACTCACCACTGTAGTGCATTCAAAATTGGACGGAGCGGTACCGTTTTTAGGTATAGCGATGACGGCGAACCAAATTCGTCCGCTGGGTTACCAATTTTTAGGCAAATTGATAGCCGTCTGCTTACCGATACGCTAGTCGTTGTGGTGAGATATTACGGCGGGACAAAGCTAGGCACTGGCGGTTTGGTTAGAGCGTATGGAGAGGCAGCTGGGGCTGCTCTCGATCAGGCAACAATCGCCGAAATAATTCCTCGAACGTTAGTCGCCTTGGAATACGCATACGATGACACTTCGCCTTCCATGCATGCCATTGGCCAGTTCGACGTAATAATCAAAGAAACGACGTATTCGGAACAGACTTGCATGATTTTGGCCGTCCGCTCCGCTCAGATTCTTGAATTTGAACAAGCTATTATTGAAGCACTCTCTGGTCGAGGAGTGTTTAGTATTGTCGATTAAATATCGACTGACGCGGCTTTGGCAGCGAGATAAAATCTGGAGGAGGGATCGGCCTATCCCATTTTAACGGCTTCAACTGCAAGTCTATCTACACGGTTATTCAATTCGTCATTTGCGTGTCCTTTAACCTTCACAAACGTAACCTTGTGCCTGTCAACTTGCTTGATTAGCTCTTCCCACAAATCTTGATTTTTAACCGGTTTTTTCCCGGCCGTCTTCCATCCGCGCTTAATCCAACCTTCAATCCAGTTTTCATTAAAGGCATTGGCCACGTAAGAGCTATCCGTATGCACCGCCACTTGGCACGTCTCTTTTAGAACTCGTAGGGATTCGACGACCGCCGCCAACTCCATACGATTATTGGTAGTTTGGGGCTCATGTCCGGTAATAACTCTTTCTTTTTTTCCGTAGATCAATAGAGCAGCCCAGCCGCCGGGTCCAGGATTTCCGCTACAAGCGCCATCCGTATAAACAGTTACATTTTTTAAAGGCATGGGTCAGTAGGGAGCCGGAAGGCTAGATGGTGCGTACACGAAGGGAATTCTGCTTCAAACGGAGTTGGCCCCAACTAATCTAAGGCCCGTCCTCCGTTAATAAGTCATTTGTAATATAGCAAGCACCCAACGGTGCTAGGATGAAAAGATCATTATGAAGTTTGTCGACTATGTCACAATTAGCATTCGAAGTGGGAATGGAGGCGGAGGATCTGTGTCGTTTCGTAGAGCTAAATTTGAGCCCAAAGGTGGGCCAGATGGAGGAAATGGGGGCTTAGGTGGCTCAGTTTCTCTTGTAGCAGACCCTCAGTTGTACACCCTATTAGACCATCGTTACAACCGACATCATTTCGCCGAAAACGGTTTTAATGGCTCAGGGGCCAATAAATCTGGAAAAGATGGCGAAAATATAATCTTGCGGGTGCCGGTTGGAACGGCAGTAAAGGATTCGGATACCGATGAGATCATTGGAGAGCTTTTAACGGCCGGAGAAACTCTTGATCTAGCGTTAGGAGGCAGGGGAGGAAAAGGGAACGAGTTTTTTAAATCTTCCACCCATCAGTCTCCTCGACATTCTCAACCTGGAGAACCAGGAGTCGAAAAAAATATCACCCTAGAGCTTAAACTTTTGGCTGACGTCGGATTGGTCGGGTTTCCAAATGCAGGAAAAAGCACCCTGGTATCAAGTATCTCCGCTGCTCGTCCTAAAGTTGCTGAATATCCATTTACGACGCTTGTGCCTTCGCTTGGGGTAGTGGCTGTCGATAATTATCAGTCCTTTGTAATCGCAGATATCCCGGGCATCATTGAGGGAGCGCACGAAGGAAAGGGGTTGGGTATACAGTTCTTAAAGCATATCGAGCGGAATGCGGTTTTGTTATTTTTGATTCCGGTTGATTCTGAAGATGTCGCTGCGGATTATTCTACGCTTTTAGGTGAGCTGCAAGCATTTGACGATAGAATGCTTACCAAACCAAGGCTAGTCGGATTTTCCAAATTGGATTTGCTTCCACCCGAGGAACGCGCAAAATGGGAGAAAAAAGCTCGCAAAGCCATTCCAGCTGACATTCCAACGATGGCGTTCTCGTCAGTGGCGCATCTGAAATTGGATGACATGAAACGTGCCCTTTTTAATCAAGTAAAAATCTCGAAATCGTTTGGGGAAGCCGAATAAAGAAGAATGGAGGGCTCGATTTGCATTGGATGCGATTCCAGGAATTGGGTGTCGCCTCCAAAAACGGCTGTTTGATGCATATGGATCGGCACAATCAATTTTGGCCGCGAGTCAAGGTCCAGGTCTTAGCGTGGAAGGGATTGGCCGGGCAAGGGCATTAGCAATCGGCCGTATCGGCCGTATCGATCGATTCGATCGGGTAGCAAGGGCAGGCACTGACGTTGGGGGGGATCATCAATTAAAAACGGCTAGCAACCAAGCAGAGCCAGATCGTCCGGCTATTGGCCGGGCACCGATTGACTTTGAAGCAATGGTCGGTTATGCCGATTCTTCGTATTCAAAGTTGTTAAGGGAAATTTCAGACCCTCCGCCGTACATGTGGTTCCAAGGGGATGTCAATTGCCTAAACCATAAATGTGTTTCTATCGTGGGGACGCGCCGTGCGTCGGCCTACGGCCGACGCACGGCGCACCGACTGGCCTTCGAGCTGGCTTCAGCTGGCATAACCATTGTAAGCGGTCTTGCCTACGGAATAGACCGAGCTGCGCATGAGGGAGCCTTGGATGCAGGTGGTAAGACAGTGGCAGTGCTGGGAAGTGGAATTAATCAGATCTATCCGCGGAGTCATCGGGCGCTCGCCTCACAGATTGTCGACTCCGGCTGTTTGATTTCGGAATTTGAACCCGAGACAATGCCTGATCCTACTCATTTCCCCCAACGGAATCGCATTATAAGTGGCCTATCTACTGCTACGATTGTGGTTGAAGCATTTGAAAAAGCAGGTGCTTTAATCACTGCAGGCCTCTGTATTGACCAAAAAAGGGATTTGTATGCAGTGCCGGGACGTATCGAGGATGAAACTTCTATCGGAACGAACGCCTTGTTGGCATCATCTGCTGCGCAATTGATTTTTTCATCCGAGCAAGTATTGAGCGATTTGGGGCTGACCCAAACGCACATCTCCGTTGCTGACCACCAGCGCCAGCGCCTTTCCCAAACCTCCGGTGTTCCACGGTCTCAGCTTGAACAAAACGTATTAGACAGTCTTTCAAAAAGTGCAAAACATATGGACGACTTAAATTTTGCGCTGGATTTTCCTGGACCTGAACTGTGGTCTGTGATTTTGAAACTGGAATGTGATGGGGAAATACGCGCACTAGAGGGAAATCGATACGAACGGGTATTGAAACGGAGATAGACAGCTAAAACTGCGCCCGAACTCGACGTTCGCTCTTGTTCTACCAAGTTGGACTCACAGATTAGTGCTTAAATCTCGCTGCTTATTCTCAGCCTGAATGCCGATGTTTTCGTAGGTTTAACTCATGAGTGAACCAGAAAAAATAGTTACCCACGTTACGTTAGACGTTCCCCCAGGATATCGTGAAGGGGAACGACTCGACGTGTACCTGACGACCTTCATCCAAAATGCCACTCGGGCCCGAGTCCAAAATGGTATAAAAGAAGGCAAAGTCGTGATCAATGGGAAAGTGATTTTAAAGCCATCCCATACGGTAATTCAAAGCGACAAAATAGTTTGTGCCATTTTGAAGGCGCCGCCTGTTGAAATCATTCCAGAAGACATCGCGCTTGATATCGTGTATGAAGACGAAGATCTTATTGTCGTCAACAAATCGGCTGGCATGGTGGTTCATCCTGCTTTCGGTCACCGAACGGGGACTCTTGTTCACGCATTACTTCATCATGTAGGCGGCGCAAGTATAATTGTGGATTCCGACGACGATGAAGAGGATGAGGGGGACGACGCGGATCCAGAAATCGATGAAACGAATTTGTCAACGATCAATGCGAGTCCCCGATTTGATGGGGACGTGGTGCTGCGACCCGGAATTGTCCATCGTTTGGACAAAGATACTAGCGGTTTGTTAGTGGTGGCAAAAAATGACGTTACTCATGCTGCATTGGCACGTCAGTTTATGAATAGAACCACTCGCAGGAGATATCAGGCGATAGTATGGGGCGTCCCGACCCCCAAATCCGGTACAATAGAAACGGATTTGGCCCGCGATCCTAGAGATAGGAGAAAAGTTGCGGTTGTCAAAGAGGTCGGTGGTAGGGCACAAGCCAAAGGAAAACACGCAATTACCCATTACGAAATCATTGAGCCATTCGGTTATTGTTCTCTGGTAGAATTTCGACTCGAGACAGGTCGAACACATCAAATACGTGTCCATGCCGCACATATTGGCAATCCAATATTTGGTGACACAACGTATGGTGGTGACAGAATCCGGTATGGTAAAGATGAAGGCCAGCGCCGCACGTTTTATCGTAATCTCTTCTTGCAGCTTCCTAGACAAGGGCTTCACGCCCGATCTCTTGGATTTAAACACCCCACCACTGGAAACGAGATGGACTTTGAAGTGGAGATGCCATCCGACATGTTGCTTGTAGCGAGCCGGCTAAGAGCTTTCGATCTGCATTAAATCTCATATAATTTTGTTCTCTGAGTTGATCATAGTGTAAGAGAAGATCATTTTCTTCCTAGATTGAGTTAGTGGAACACGTTTGGAAAAGGGTATTCATTGAATCTGACCTCATTATTACATATCGGACATGTCGCTGTTGATGTCGAGGTTTCGAGCAAAGAAGCTTTGATTGACAAGTTGATTGAAATGATTGCGGATCACCCCTTGATAGTAGACGTGGGTGCCGTCAAAAAGGCCGTCATCGAGCGTGAAAACATGATGTCTACCGGAGTGGGTAAAGGTTTGGCTTTACCACATGCCAAAACAAAGGCTGTTGGAGGAATGATCGGCGCTTTGGTGACCACTTCGAGCCCTGTTGAATATGGCTCCCTGGACAATGAACCCGTCCGGATTGTATTTCTTTTGGTTGGTAAATTGGACTCTAAATCTCTTCATGTTCGCATCTTGAGTCGCGTTTCGCGCGTTATGAATAGCGAAGCTGTGCGCCAACAGATCCTCGCAGCAAAAACCAGTGACGAGTTGTTAACTATCATCTCCCAAAATGATGATCATCCGATCAGTGATTGAAATCCGTTTTTTATGAGTTCGTTCAAGTCAATTCCAGGTACTTTTGATATTCTTCCAGATGGGCAAACGTCTGGTGGAGATTCAATTGCCCCTTCTCGGGTATGGCAGCACGTCGAAACTGTTATTCGTCAAGTCATGGCCTTGTATGGCGCCGAAGAAATTCGAACACCTATTTTGGAGCCGACGGAACTGATTTCAAGAGGAATCGGTCAATTAACAGACATCGTTTCTAAGGAAATGTTTGCGTTTGAACGTGGCGGCACCAACTATGTATTGCGTCCCGAGGTTACGGCTCCGGTAATGAGGGCGTATCAGCAACATCATTTGGATCAAAGGGGCGGAGTTCAGAGACTTTTTTACATCGGACCGTGTTTCCGGGCTGAGCGCCCTCAAAAAGGGCGGTATCGTCAGTTTCACCAATTTGGATTGGAGATTATTGGAGCAACTGATGCGCGGGCAGACGCCGAGACGATTGCATGTGCGGTGGATGTTTATCGGGCTTTGGGCCTAAACGATTTTAAGATCCGCCTCAATTCGTTAGGTGATGCCGAAAGCAGGCCAAGGTATAAGGAAGCATTGATTGCCTATATCAAACCGTTTTCCGATCAATTGAGTGAAGTAAGTAGGAATCGTCTGGAATCAAATCCGATGCGAATCCTTGACACCAAGAATGAAAAGGAGCGTCTTTTACTTAAAAATGCGCCGCTGTTGGTCGATTTTATTGATGAAGAAAGCAGATTGCACCACGACGAAGTAAAGGCCCATTTGTCGGCCATTGGGCTTTCGTATGTTGACGATCCATTTTTGGTGCGGGGCCTCGACTATTATTCTAGGACGGCATTTGAAATTGAAAGCGAATCCATTGGCGCGCAAGGGTCCCTTGCGGGCGGTGGTCGATATGATCTGCTCTCTGTAGAACTAGGTTCAAAAAAGGTTATTCCGGCTGTCGGCTTTGCGGCAGGAATGGAAAGATTGTTAATGGCTTTGGAAGCTGCTGAATTGGTAAACATTCCATTTGGAAGACTCGATGCGTTTTTTGTTGCCCTTGGGGATGAAGCCATGAAATGGACTTTCCCAGTTGCTCACGCTCTACGCGCGGCAGGAATTAAGGTGGGATACGATTTGAGTGGTCGATCTATGAAAGCGCAGATGAGGGAAGCAAACCGTCAGCAAGCTAGACAGGTTATTATAGTTGGTGACGACGAGTTGGCCTCAGGAATAGCTCAAGTCAAGGATATGGACCAAAGTACTCAGAGATCCGTACCTTTTGATCAGCTTACCAATCAGCTTACCGACAAAGAATAAGCATGTATCCACGACTCAGCGACCTGTTTACCGACCTGTTCGGATTCCAATTTCCGATTCCGATCTACTCCTTCGGATTTATGGTTGCGGTTGGGGCCATGTTTGGCGCCTGGATTCTTCAAAAAGAGCTGGATCGGCTTTATGGTTCTGGTCTGATTTCGGGCGTAAAAATGCCAGATATCAAGAGCGATAAAAAGGGTCGAAAGAAGATGGTAGAAGTTAGCCCTTCCTTCATTGTGGGGACTATCACTTTAATCATTATTGGGGCAGGATTCGCCGGAGCCAAGATGTTTCACATCTTTGAAAATATGGACGCGTTCTTGCGGGCACCTTCAAGGATGATATTTACGACGGGTGGATTCACGTTTTATGGCGGGATGATTGTAGGCGGATTAGGGGTCGTTTATTACGTTCGGAAAAAAGGTCTCAGCGTAGGTCGGATTGCAGATGCGATGGCTCCGGGAGTGATGATCGCTTATGGTATTGGCAGGATTGGCTGTCATCTATCGGGAGATGGAGATTGGGGTATTGCCTCTGATATTGCTTCCAAACCTGGGTGGCTACCGACATGGTTATGGGCAGAAACCTATCCTAACAATATTATGGGAGTCGATCTTAGTTCAACTCCTGTTTATCCAACGCCCCTGTATGAGTTTTTTGCAGCCGCGATGATTTTTGCGCTTTTGTGGTCCTTTAGGAAACACAATCACGTCGCAGGCTGGCTTTTCTGGGTGTACATAGTCTTTAATGGCGCCGAGCGGTTTTTCATTGAAAAAATACGAGTTAATAATCAGTTTGAATTGTTGGGTCAAACCGTGACTCAAGCCGAGGTCATTGCCCTAATTATTATTGTGATCGGGGTAATTGGCATTTGGAAAACCTGGACGAAGCCCACCCTAACCCCTGAGGAGCGGCCGAGTTAAACAAGTTGGCCCGCCTTCACCTGGATGCGAAATGTTGGTACCGTCGTAAGTCAGAACGTGCAGTCCGTTTTTTGAGAGAAGTGCGGCCGTTTTTTGGTTTTGTTGTTCGATTAAACACTTCCCATTGCCTAGAGATAATACGTTGCAGCCCATCGTATTATACTCAGACTCAGGGACTTCAATCAGTGTGAACCCTTCGTCTAAGATGCGTTGGCGCGTGGTTACAGGCATCAACCGGCTGTGAACCAATAGTACCCTATCTGCGACGGGGGAGATGAGGGACATCAGGTGTAAAACGTCAGTTGGCCCATTATAGTGTGGTAAATGAACGGGCATTATTTCTAGACTTGTCGATTCGCACATTTCAGAGAGCTGACGAATACCCTCCAAATTAGATCGATACCCGATCCCGACCGCTGCCAAAGAGGGAAGAAGCCACACCACATCTCCGCCCTCTAGTTTACCGGGACTTGCGATGGCACCCTTTATGGTGAGGCCTTTAGACTCGAGCCATCCTTTCACAGCTTCTGGCTCCCCAGTTCGCAAATTTTTCCCCATGCGACATAATCCAAATCCTGAGGGCAAGGTTACAACCGGATCATGTACATAGAGCGAGTCCATTCCTGCGCAATTTTCGGCCGGCAGAACCTCGACTATAGCTCCATTTTTTTCCAACAAGTCAATAAAACGGTCGGATTCAATACATGCCCGAGCATAATTGGGTTCGTTCTTGTAACTGTACTTGCTCCAATTAGCGCTCAAATAGGACTGAGATTGAAACGTGTCCTTTGCATGGGCCACTAACACCCTTTTTAAAGGCTCAGTCATTGAAAATCGAATCACAGGAATCTTGATGGTTTGTTTGAACGTTACGTCGTCAGTTGTAATATATCTGTCCCATTCGACATTAGGAGAGAATGAGTTCACCCGATTCTGACAATCAAGTTCCAAGGTTTATAGCCGGACGAAATCCAGTTAGAGAACAGCTTGAAAAGGATGTTTCCCGAGCTGAAAAACTCTACCTCCAAAAAGGAGCGACCGGAAAGCTCATGGGGTTACATAAATTGGCTCGGGAGCACGGCATTCCCACCCAATTCGTGCCTGGAGGCAAACTGAACAGTTTAGTTCCAGGAGTGAATCACCAGGGGGTTTTGTTGGCTTTATCCTCCTTGGAATATGCTGACGTCGATGAAATGTTATCAGCGATTGCTCCAACTATGGAAGATGTGATTGCGAAAAAGCCCATCGTTGTTGTTCTAGACCACATTCAAGATCCTTATAATCTGGGGGCCATTATTCGAAGTTGTGTCGCTGCAGGTGCAGAGGGAGTAATCATACCAGATCGAGGGGCCGCTCCTGTAACTGCAGCAACCATTAAAACGAGTGCAGGAACCGTCTCTGAAATTCCTATTGCCCGGGTAGGCAATCTATCTCAAGTTATCGGCCAATTGAAAGAGAGGGGCTATTGGATTGTCGGGGCCGAAGGGACTGGTAAAACATCCATGCTTGAAATGGATTGGGATCGGCCACTTGGCATCGTTATTGGAAGTGAAGAAAAAGGAATGGGCAGAATGATGAGCGAATCTTGCGACTATTTGGTTCGAATTCCGATGCGAGGGAAGGCAGAATCCTTAAATGCGTCAGTGGCGGCAGGCATTTTGTTATTCCAGGCCTCACTGGGGCGTCCGGAATGAAATGAACGGCTCTACCGTCTAAAACGTAGGCAACGTTTATTTGTTGGGTCTTATTGAAGAGATATGGACATAAACGCCCCCGACCAACCGATGCGTTACGACACAAAGGTTAGTCGGGGCGCCCACCTTTCAAGCTCAACTTGCTCCAATTGGAACATGTCGGGACCTGAAACTCGGTTGTATGACGCTTTACCGCCGCACACTGTTAAGCTTGTACACGATTTTGCGAATCGTATCGAACTGTAAATACGGGTATTCATCCCGCAATAGTTCAATGGCATCGTAGGCTGCCACGTTATTTAGACGCATCGTTCGAAAGGACTTCCGGATCTGATAATCGCGAACGCCTTTTTCGCTCAATAGGTTATTGTCGTCCAAAATGCTGAAAACTTCCTCGGTAATGAGACCATCTAAGGGGTTTTCAATGAAGTGATTGTTCGTTACCTGCATGATTTCACTCGTCTTTCTAGTTCTCGCCTTGGCGTCGTTGGTCAAAAAAGGGTGCGAATGCTCCTTTCTCAACAAAAGAGTATGGAAGGGAACGAGTTGAACAAAATGAAATGGGGTGAACGGTAAAGGCTCGTAGGCGAGCCGTTCAAACGGTCATTCGAATCGATCGGGACCACTACTGATTGGTAGGCCAAGCCCACCAAGTCTTCGAAAAGGAGAAAATTAGAGGCAAACGGAGACCGTTTTAAACCCCGCTGAGGATGTGGTTTTACTTCAACAGCTTGGAAAGCTGCCGACGAATCTGGGGAGATGTTTCAATGGCGAGCTGTGATTGCAGAGATCCGCGATTAGACTTGATTTCTGGATAGGTAAACAATGCACTCAAAGCGGCTTTTCTAAGCTGAATCTCGTCTGCTTTTAACCATTCTTCAATCGTGTTGTTCACCGTTTGTCCGGCAGCATCAATTCGAGCGAACGCCCAAAATGCCGCTATTCGCAATGAAATTGCATTTTCTGCTCCAATCAAGGGGCGAATGGCCCCGAACATATTTCGATCTTCAGTTATGCCTGTCTGAATCAAATCCAAAGCGGTGCGGGCAACCAGGTCACCGTCCGAAGGAGTGACCAGGGCAGATTGAATCAAAGACCAGCTCAAATTTGGTCTCATTTTAATTAAAGTAGATACAGCTTCGCTTAAAACTACCGTTTTTGAATCAGTATTTGCCGCGTTTAGGGCCGCAGAGAATGCAGATTCGGCATCTGGAAATAGAGATAGGGCCCTGATTGCAGAAAGCCTGACGCGTGCATCAGGGTGAGAACTGAATCCGATTAAAAACGAGAGAGCTGAATTCGATGGTGCCATTTCGCCCAACATTTCACATGCGCTGGCCAGGACTGCAGGATCGGTTTCTTGTTGTAATAATGACCGGAGGCCCAACAAAACAGCGGGGTCAGGACTAGACCGCGATAAATGCCTCAATGAACGGATCTTTGGAACGGGTCCTTTGACATCTCTAAGTTCTGCAACAAGGTCATCTTGTTTATGAGGCACTGAATAATCTAACAATACAGTCGCAAATGCGTCCGGGAAAACATACCTGGGGAGTAGCGAGGTTTTGATTACTGCGGTTTGTTTTCGATCCTTAACACGTACCATTGAAGTGTTAATACCATCAAGGGAGGAATATTGGAAGGAAAGGTCAAATTCGAAAGCATCGGGTATCAATGATCCGACCTGATCTTGCTCAATTGTAACAAGTGTTGTCTCGTTCGCAGCCTGGAAAACATAACTCACAGTCAACTGTGGATGCCCCGCTGAATACACCCACACATCAAAAAATTGGCCTAGGTTTTCGCCTGAAATGAGTTCCAAAATATCCCGAAACGATTCAGTATCAACGACTTGATTGGCAGCTTGGTCAAGAAATCTAACGACGGATTCCGTCATTGCACCTTCTCCTATCCTTTCGGTAAGCATTCGAAGCACCCAAACACCCTTACCGTTAGCGTGCTCATCCAACATATCCGAAGGATATTCCCATCTATCCCAAACGAGAGGCCGTCGATAGGACTTGGCTTCTAATAGATAGTCGTCGCGCAGTTTTTCATAAATCAATCCGGAAGCATCTTCGCCGATTGCCTGGGACATCACCTGTAAGCTAACCCAATTGGTGATGGCTGCAGACAGCCAAGCATCTGTTGGTGGAATAGAATCGAATCTCGAATGTATCAGCCCCGAAACAATCGTTTTGAAAGAGCGAAACTGGTCAGACCAAGGGTCGTGTGAAACCCAATATTCTGGAGTTGCCAGTAATTTATATCCAATTGATACGGGGTATTCTATTCCCTCGACTAACGCAGCGGCAAATAAACCATCTGAATTGGTTAAGCCGGCTTGTTCTAAATAGGTTGTAACGTAGGTGCGATCAATAGCGAAATCAGCAAGAAAAGCCTCAATGCCATCGGTTTGGCCAATTATTACTGGGATATCAAAGTCATTCAGATGAGATTGACGTGTATCGAAGGCTAGGAATGAAACAGAACCCGCAAACACTTCTCGCTTGCTGTACCCATCCACCATTCGTTCAGGGTGAATATTCTGATCGTTATCGCCGCCAACCCACACTTCCCAAAAATTGGGTATCGACACCCGAAGTTGGATCAGAAAGCTGTCGGTTTGATCAATTGGGGTTGGGTACCAGACATCAGAGCCTGGCTCCGATCCATCCCAAATGGCGATACGTCCTTTGGCCGAAGTACGAAAAGAGAGCCCTTTTCCAATCAAGAACTCTACTTTAATCAGCCATTCAGAAGAAGTGGACGGAATGCCCGAGCGTTCTGGCAGGTCGATCGTGAGTAAATTTTCATTTTGGTGCCAATCCAGCACGTAGCCATGCATGGAAATCCGCGAAACCAAAAACCCTTCTGCATTTAGCGACAAAGTGCCGGGAGCGGAAGATTCTGAGGTGACGTGAACAAAAGACATTCCAGGGATAGATCCAACGGCCGGACTTAATGAGATGGCCGTGCGAATCATCTCAACATTAAATCGCGACGTGTCCTCGGACCGAATAGGCCCGTTCATAAGGGGATGATTTTGTGCGACGGTGTCACGTACGAAAACCACAGTCACAAGCGCGAGAATAACACCTCGAATAATCAACAAGGCGTCGAAATTTCGTCTATTCATGTTCAGCGGAAGGTTTGCTTTTGCCTCGAACTAACTGTTCTGGAACGGTCCCGAGGTACAAAATTCCAATGGTCCCAACTAATAAATATAGCAACATTTGTCCAGTGTGAGCCAAAAGAGCATATGTGGCCGCGTCCGCATGAGGCAATAAAAACAGCATTCCGAGCGATTGAATTGTGACAAAATGAAACGTTCCAATACCGCCTGGCGAGGGGATTATTACTCCTAACGCTCCAATCAACATGATCCCCCAAGCTTGTAAAGGACCGATATTAAAAAGTAAATTTTGACCCAGTATTACAAATGGAATATATGCCATGAGCCCGTAGCACGACCACATTAGTAGGGTTAGCAGGGTCATCTGAATGGGCTTCCTAGCACGACTGAGGCTTAAAAAACCATTTTGAAACTGGGCATAATATCGAAGAAGTTTTGAACCTGGCTTTCGCAATATTCTTGGCACAAAAACTCCAATCAAAACCACAACGACTAAGGTGCCAACGCCAATCGCAGCAATCAAGGTGGAGCTGGTTTCCGCGTAATAGGCCAAAAGAGGGATTGTCAAAAGATGCCATAGTTGAACCGCTTGGGCCTGAAAGATAAATGGAACGGACAAGACGAATAGTCCAAAAGCCGCCATATCTAGGACGCGTTCGATAAAAACAGTCCCGAAAACCGCAGAAAAAGGTAATTTTTCTCTTCTAGCAACATTTCCAGTGCGAATCACTTCTCCCAGTCTAGGTCCTGCATAATTTGCCATGTACCCAATCATGATCGAAATAAACGTATTCCAAGTCGAAATGGGCCTTTTTGAATCAGAATGTTCGGGAAGAACTTCCAGCAACATTTTCCAGCGAATGGCCCGAATCCAATGACTAAACAAGGTCACGAACACCAAAGGGAGAATCCACCAGTAATTACCAGCTTTGAGGGCCGACCCCACCTCAGTCAAATCTACTCCTCGAAGAGCCAAATAGAGTAACACGGCTGCCACTGCGAAGCTACCCAGACGCACGATCCATTTTGTGGTTAGCTCACGCATTCGAATAGTAGATTTTGGGTAAGTCTATAAATGTCTGGTGGCTACAAAAGTGCAATTCAATTTCGAAGGTCGACCAATTCGACACCTGGCGGGGCAATAAAAACAAAAGATTCCTTGGTAATGGGTGGGTTGATTCTGATTTCAGAAAGGTCAATTGTCATTTGAACATCATTTAGATCAATTACCTCTAAATGGGTTACAATCGTATCTGATTGGCGAACACTTAATCGGACGCTTCGGAATTGTGCAAGTTCTTGTTTTGGTTTTAGGTTTAATACATGGTGTATCACACCTTGGTGTGTTTCATTTACTCCAAGGGTTGCTTCATATTCGTTACCGAGTTGCCTCAAAAAGGTCATAAGGGAAAAGGACATTTCGTCTCCCCCAAAATCGTTGATAATGACCTGTTTTTCATTTCGATTGTGTATCCACAACGTGATTCCATCGGTAACAATGGTTTGTGAACCGGTTTGAATGCGATATTTAGCCCCCGAAAAGAGAAGAGTCCCCGAAAAACGTTCTGGAGCTGCCATGAATTCAGAAGATGCCTCTTGGACAAAGGCCGCAGTCATCGCGTTTATGTTTTCATATTTCGTCGCTAATTCCAATCGCAAATCGTTTGCCGACTGTTTGGCCGCAGTCTGTTTGGCCGCAGTCTGTTTGGCCGCAGTCTGTGCTTGGGCCGAGCGGTTTGCAGCTGCAAAAACCACAAATAGAACCAGAATAAGGATGGTGAGACAACGACTGATCACATTCATTTTATAAACTCAATAATATCTTCTTTCCATTATTACTTCAATAGTCATGCCTAGTCGTCAAATCAATCTAATACGTCAAACTCACTTCCAAAGCGTCCACTAAAGCTTGCATGTCTTCGCTCGTATTGTATACATGTGGAGCCACTCGAATGGCTTTCCCACGCACGGAAACGGATACCGACTTAGATATAAGGGCATTTTTAACCCTTTCAACATCCAAGTTAGGGGGAAGGTGAAGTCCAAATAGATGAGAGCCCCGAGAGGACGACGGTCCAAGCTGAAATCCCAAATTTCGACTTGAATCTTCCCACGGTTGCAACAAATTGCTCAAATAGTTTTGAATGTTTTGCGGGCCCCATTCCAGTAGCATACAAAGTGCCTCATTCAACATCGGAAGCAGCGCAAAATTGCTTTTTTCTCCGACATCGAATCGGGTAGCTCCCAGCTCGTAGCCTGCTTGATAGTCGACCAAGCCTGCAAAGTTCTCGCTTCCCAGTCGATTTATCCAGTTTTCTTCTAAAGGGACCCCGTTTGCGAAACGGTCGCCCCAATAGGCCAAACCACAGGAATATGGACCCATTAACCATTTGTACCCACCAACGATCAGCGCGTCGGGTCGAACTTCTTGCACATCGAATGGAAGGGCTCCAACAGACTGAGTTCCGTCAAGGATTAGAGCAGCACCAAACTTGTGTGCCTTTCTACCGATTGCGGCGACATCAAATAGCGTTCCGTCTGTCCAATGCACAATTGGCATTGCAACTACTGCCGTATCGGAATCGATTTGCTCCAGAATTGCATCCGTCCAGGCGCGACTTCTATTCGTGCCGGAAGAGGGAAGTTTGACGGTCCGAATAGCCACTCGGGCATCCGACGCCACTCGCTGCCACGTGTAAACGTTGCTTGGAAATTGTTCATGCAGCAATACAATGTTTTGTCCTTTACGAACGGGGACATTTTTGGCTGCGGTGGCAATTCCGTACGAAACGGATGGCAAAAGGGAAATTGAAGAAGCGTTTTCCGCCCCAATTAATTGAGCAAATAGGCGTTTGACTGACTGTGGACCTGAGAAGAAGTCAGATTGTTGAATGAGTGCTGGATTACGCTTTGCTCTGATCGCTCGTATTCCGGCTTCTTCTACCCGAAGAGGCAGTGGCGACATGTAAGCACAGTTCAAATAATGAACCGCAGGGTCTAGGGAGAACGAATCCGATTGGCAGGTCAACATATTTCAAGTGGTTAGTAGCTTGAAATATAAGAAAACGAACCACGGCGCTTTCCTTAATTTATGACGGGCTTTGTTTCGCGTTGTTCGAGATGAATTGTTAACTCACGCGTCATCCGCTCCGTTTCTCTCTCAATTGAACGCTCTAATCGGGCCAGTTCACGTTCGAATTCAACGTCCATTTCAGATTCGACGTCAATTTCGAGTTTTGAAACTAGGTCCCTCATTACGATGCGATGCCTGCGATGTGGGGATTGCCTAATGTGGAGTTCATATACGCCTCGCTCCACCTGGACTTCGGACATTGTGCTATGAATGAGAGGAAGGGAATGATTTGGCCAGAAATAATTGGCCACGGCCGTAAGCAAATTCGCAGAAAAAAGGATGATTGTAACGATCCCAAGCCCCATTACAATTTTTTCGCGACGGTCAGTATTTTCAGTTGCCATTGGACGCTCCTCTCTAAAATCAGTCAAATTGAGTAAAAACGTCTTCCGAGGTCGTTTGAATATCAATCGTTAATGTAGAAACGAGGACTCGAACAAATTATTGCCCTGGCTTCGACAGTTTTCTAAGACGGGAGCTTTGTTTTTAATGTTGCAGTCGAAAAGCAAGCAAGGTCCAATTCTTCTTTCATATTCCAACACCAAAACTGTTGGCAAGGGAAACTGTTTTCGTAAAGCGCTCTTCCCACAATTACTGAATCTACTCGGTAGGCTTCGAGCGAATTCAATTCAGTTAAGTGTTTGTAATTACCGATACCGCCCGAAGCCGTAATCTTGGCTTTTCGAAGGCGAGCCCCCATTTCTTTGTAGGCCTCAACATTTGGGCCCTCCATGGTGCCGTCGCGTGAAATGTCAGTATAAACGATTCGGCGACATCCCCGGTTTTCCATGTCTAGAGCAAACTCTACTGCATCTAGGCCACTTCCTTCAGTCCAGCCCTGTATTCGCGCTTCACCGTCTTTGGCGTCGATACCGACAACCACGCGGCTACATCCGTGTTTGGCGATGGCTTCAGAAACCAAATCTGGATTCAAAACGGCCGCTGTTCCTATAATTACACGGTAGGCGCCTGCCGCTATTGCCGCATCTACATCTGCGAGCGTTCGAATGCCGCCGCCAACTTGTACTGGAATATCCAATTCTCTACAGATTTGCTGTATGACCGCTCGATTGTTTTCCGTACCGCCTTTGGCTGCGTCCAAGTCCACCAAATGGAGCACCTTGGCATTTTGAATACGCCATAGCTTAGCCATCTTGACAGGATCGTCAAAGTATACTTTTTCCGTTTCGTACTCTCCTTGAAGGAGGCGAACACAGCAACCACCCCGAAGATCAATGGCGGGAATAACCAGGATCATAGCTTAGCTAATTTTTTTAATGCACCGTTGGAACGGTGCCTTTTCGGAGCGGTTTCCTCATTTTCATATTCTTAGGTACCGGTTTTCGTGAGGTTTCCATATGTTCGAAGCCTTTTTGGGAATCAAGTGATCTGATTTTGTTGTTTATTACAGGTTACTCTTTTGTTTTCATTCATCCGACCATTTGTCCACTATGGACTTTAAAAGAATCCTGGTTACGGCAGCCCTACCCTATGCAAATGGGCCAGTACACCTCGGTCACCTCGCCGGTGCATATTTACCAGCTGACTTATTTTGTCGCTATCAACGCATGAAGGGCAGCGATGTCGTTTTTGTTTGCGGTTCGGATGAAATGGGTGTTGCCATTATGGTGCGCGCAAGGAAAGAAGGGGTAAAGCCTCAGGATATAGTTGATATGTATCATCCCAAAATAAAAGAAGCCTTTGCGGGCTTTGGGATGAGCTTTGATATCTATTCCAGAACTACCACGCAGGTCCACAGCGAAACGAGTCAAGATTTTTTCAGGACCTTGGCAGCAAAGGATGTTTTCACAATGAAGACGGAGAGTCAACTATTTGACCCCAAAGCGGGCATATTTTTGGCAGATCGATTTGTAGTAGGGACGTGTCCTACTTGTGGCAATGAAAATGCGTACGGGGACCAATGTGAAAAGTGCGGAAGTACGTTGAGTCCCATGGAGTTACTGAATCCGAGAAGCACTCTTTCTGACGCAAAACCGGAGCTTAGGGAGTCGACACATTGGTTTTTGCCGCTTGGAGATTTTCAAACTCGACTGGAAGAATGGATTGCAACGCATCCCGAGTGGAAGCCGAACGTGCTGGGCCAAGTGAAAAGCTGGTTACAGGATGGTCTGCGCGAGCGTGCAATAACCCGAGACGTTCCTTGGGGAGTTCCAGTCCCTGCTGACGTAGCATTGACAAAAAAAATCGATGCATCAGGTAAAGTGATATATGTTTGGTTCGATGCACCCATTGGATACATCTCTGCGACCAAAGAATGGGCTATTGAACAAGGAAAGCCTGATGAATGGAAAAAATATTGGCAAGATGAAGAAACCCGGTTGGTTCACTTTATCGGGAAGGACAACATCGTATTTCATTGCCTGATGTTTCCCGCCATGCTTATGGCGCACGGAGGTTATGTCTTACCTGAAAATGTCCCGGCTAACGAATTTTTGAATATTGAAGGGGAGAAGTTATCGACCAGTCGCAATTGGGCAGTCTGGCTGCACGAGTTTTTGGAGGAGTTTGATGCGGATCTGCTGCGATATGCACTGGCAACGATGCTTCCTGAGACCAAGGACGCCGACTTTAACTGGTCAGAATTTCAAACCAGAATCAATTCGGAATTAGCCGATGTGCTTGGGAATTTTGTCAATCGGACCATGACCTTTGCTGCCCGATTTGCCAAAGGAAAGGTGCCACGGCTCCTTAATCCAAACGATATTGATAAATACACGCTGAAGGAAATGGCCACATTTCCTGATCGAATTGGCTCAGCTTACGACCGATATAAGAACCGCGAAGCCGTATTTGAAACGATGGCCTTGGCGCGGCTCGGCAATAAATATTTCAATGATAGCGAGCCTTGGCATACCCGTAAAACACATCCTCAACAGTGTGCCAACGCAATCCACATTTCCCTTCAAATCTGTGCTTCCTTAGCGGTTTTGATGGAGCCGGTATTACCCGCTTCAGCTCAGAAAATCCGGGATATGTTGAATATGAGTAGTGTTCGTTCCAGCGTACCGGCTGAAAAGCATGGTGGACTGGATGAAGGAATCGGCTGGGATGCCGCCTCTAAGCCACTTTTGGACGAAGGGCATGTTTTAGGATCGTCAGACATTCTCTTCACAAAAATTGAAGACAGCGTGATCGAAGCGCAAAAAGCGAAATTGGGAAATAATCCAGCACATATGGAACAAGAACTACCCTACACACCAATTGGTGACGTCATTACATACGATGACTTTGCAAAACTAGATTTCCGAATGGGCACAGTGATCTCAGCTGAAGCCATTCCAAAGTCCAAAAAGTTGCTTAAGCTGGAAATTGACCTCGGATTTGAAAAGCGGCAGATTTTGGCCGGCGCTGCCGAATATTTTGAACCGTCAGCTTTGGTGGGTCAAAAAGTGGCTGTGGTTGCGAATCTGGCTCCGAGAATGATGATGGGAATGGAAAGTCAGGGTATGGTATTAATGGCTGAAGGCAGGGACGGCACTTTGTCTATCATGCAATCCTCCGGTGAGGACGGGGCCATCATCAAATAATTTATTCGTGTCGAATGGCATCTACGGGATGCAATTTGGAGGCGCTGTAGGCCGGATAGGTTCCGAATGTTATGCCAACCCGGTCAGCAATCCAACTGCGCATCCTACCGTGGAAATCGCGATGGATTCGATCATGAATTGAAAAATAATGTGCGATTTTCGAGCTCCAACAGCTTTTCGGACCCCAATTTCCTTAGTCCGTTCTTTTACTGACATCATCAGCACATTCATTATGCCAACGCCTCCAACCAGGACTGAAATGCCGGTTATGAGGCCCATTATGATTTTGAACAACCGGACGCCTTTTTGGACTTGTTCTACTCGCATTTCATTGGTCTGAATTTCCAGTGCAGCCCCTCCTTCTTTGAAATGAGCATCCGCCCATGTGAGAATGGTATTTTTGATGACAGGAATATCCTCAACCAGCCCAGCCTTCACAATCATGGTAGGACGAGTCCCGCTTGGCACTATTTGGGACACTGATATCGGCACTAAGACCCCCACTGGCGCATTATTTTCCAGCTCTACCACTCCCACGATCTCAACTAGGACTGAATCGAGAAGGACGTCTTCTTCGGTCAATTGACGTCCCTCGGTCAACGTACCCGGCATTAAATCGGCAGCTCCCGCTGTTGCTGCCACCATCCGTGCGGCACTTCTAACGGAGTCTCCGGGGACAGAGATAACGGCATTACGCTGAGAAAAAAGAACAACCGTGGCTTGTCCCAACAGCAAATTTTGAAGACTACCTATCATTTCCGCCTCCAGTACGGGAATCGATGCACGCTGAATACTTACACCGTCCACTATCTCGTTCGTACGAACGGATACATTGATGGATTGAAGATCCGTAGTCGTGTCGACCTGCTTTCTGGCGAAGTCTTCCATCCCGTCGGCCAAAGATAGGACTCCAACCAAGGCTGCAACTCCGATGACCAGTCCAGAAATGGACATCAACGTATGCGTCGGGTTAGCACGAAGCGTTTCAAACGCCGTTCGGGCGATAGCGGATCGGATACTCATTGTAAATTGAATTAGTATTCCGGCCCCTACGCAAAATTCTAAACGCGGGTTGCGCTATACGTTAATCGCCACGCCGTAAGCCGCACGGGTTGCCTCCATTACTGCTTCAGAAAGGGTGGGATGCGGATGGATAGAGGCCATAATTTCATGCGCCGTAGTCTCCAATGTGCGCGCCGTAACTATTTCTGCGATCAACTCGGTAGCGTCGTAACCAATAATGTGGCAACCCAGTAATTCACCATATTTGGCGTCGAAAATAACCTTTACAAAGCCTTCGTTATGTCCCATGGCAGAAGCTTTACCACTGGCCGCGAACGGAAATTTGCCTACCTTGAGGTCATATCCGGCCTCTTTGGCTGCTGCTTCTGTATATCCAACCGACGCAATCTGTGGTTGGCAGTAGGTACAACCGGGAATGTTCAATTTGTCCATCGCATGAACGGCTTCGCCGGCTATCTTTTCAATACACATTACGCCCTCGTGGCTGGCTTTGTGCGCCAACCAAGGCGGCCCTGCGACGTCACCAATGGCATAAACCCCTGACACGTTTGTACGGCAGAATTCGTCAATTACAATGGCGCCGCGATCGGTTTTTACGCCTGCTTTTTCGAGGCCAATATCCTCAATATTCCCAACTACCCCAACCGCTGAAAGTACCTGATCAGTTTCAATTACTTCGATACCTTTTTTGGTTTCAATGGAGACGCTGAGGCTTTTTCCATTGTCCTTAACCTCTTTGACCATCGAACCGGTCATGATCTTAATGCCGTTCTTTTTAAACACGCGACCAAGCTCGCGGCTCACGTCGGCATCTTCAATTGGCACCAAGCTGTCTTTTAGCTCCACCAGCGTGACTTCGGTACCCATGTGGTGGTAGAAATATGCAAATTCTACTCCAATCGCACCTGCTCCACAAATGATCAACCTTTTGGGCTTACTCGTTTGGAGTAACGCTTCTTTGGAGGAGATAATTTTTTTGCCGTCGAAAGGAAGTGCTGGAAGCTCTCTTGGACGGGCTCCTGTCGCGACGATAATATGTTTGGCGCTAACCGTCTGTTTTTCTCCAATTTTCTTACCGTCCATGTCCGTGGAAGGCTCTATTTCTACCTTGCCACCACCTGCGAGGCGTGCATGCCCGAATAGAACATCAATCTTGTTCTTGTTCATCAGGTATTGGACGCCCTTATTCATTTTGTCCGCAACCCCCCGGCTACGCCCAACTACTTTGTCGAATTCGGCAACAATAGTTCCTGTTGAAGACAAACCGTATGCTTCAAGATGTTTGGTGTATTCCATCAACTCTGCACTTTTTAGCAGGGCTTTGGTTGGAATACAACCGATGTTTAAGCAGACGCCGCCTAATTTATTTTTTTCGACAACGGCGGTCTTTAGCCCGAGTTGAGTGGCGCGAATGGCCGTTTCATAGCCACCAGGGCCAGTTCCGATAATTAATACGTCGTAAGATGCTGATGCCATAATTGTTCGGGGGAGGTTTTGCTTCAACAGAGTCGGGAAAAACCGAAAATACGTACAATCTTTGACTAGGCTATTGAGACAAAGTGAATAAGGCAACCCAACAGTTGAGATAGTTTCATCTTCGGGAGAAACGTTCTTCTAAATCGGATATTTTTTGAACCCGTTTCGCGTGTCGACCGCCCTCAAATTCGGTTGTTAGAAAAACGTCCACGATTCGTTTAACTACTTCAATGCCCATAGAGCGACTTCCTAGGGTGAGTACATTGGCATCGTTATGCGCCCTAGCATTCCAAGCAGCAAACTCGTTATACGCACATGCAGCTCGGATTCCAGGCACCTTGTTGCACACGATACTGGATCCGACACCAACTCCGTCAATCATGATCCCCAGACCGGCCTTCCCGTCTAGAACCGTACGGGCTACCGCATACGCGAAGTCGGGATAGTCACAACTTTTAGTTGAATCTGTCCCCAAATCAACCACTGTTTTTCCGCCGGACTTCAGGTACTCGATAAGCTCCCTTTTAAGGTCAAAGCCACCGTGGTCAGAGCCGATGCATACGACGTTGGCATTGGGGTTTGGATCTTGCGCAGTCGGGGATACTGGGCCTTGTTTAGCCGACCCGAACGATATTTGGACGCCTGCTGCGCGAGCTGAATCACGGGCAAGCGGAGTTACTAGTGCTCCAGATGGGGCAAGTATTGTAGACTCACCCGCTCGCACCGCATCTTGAATGTGTTTTTCTGATATGACTTTTCTTCCGCCCATTCTGCAAGCTACGGACAGGAGTGTTCACCTTGCAACCCGTACTATCTAAGCCACTTGGCGGGATCTTGTGGAACTCCATTTTTGAAAACAGCAAAAAAGACAGCTGTCCCCCTTGGCTCCGATTCGGTTCCTGACCGACCTATCAACTGTCCTGTTTCAATCATATCTCCTTGCGAGACATAGATTAAAGAGAAATTGCCATAAACTGTGTGGTAGTCTCCATGCTCAATTATTATGAATCGACCCATGTCGGGGAGAATATCAATGGTGGTCACCTTTCCGGCGAATACGGAATTGACTTCAGAGCTAGCTGGAGCTTTGATCAAAACGCCCGGATTTGGTGTTTTTGTGCCGTATTTCGGATGAACGATATCGCCAAAAGGCTCAGAAACAGTCCCTACAGCTGGCCAGTCCAAATTGCCTTGGGACTGAGAAAATGCCTCTGAAAGCTTGGAAGGAAGTATAGTTGAAGGGGTGGATGGGGCTGCATTTCTGGAATTGGTCGTCAAATAGGATTTTACCACATCTATGAGTTGCTGCTCCATGGTTCGCTTTTCGGCTAAACTTTCCGTCCTAGAGTCTTTTTCGATTTTTATTCGGTTGAGTTCGTTTGCTACTTCCGCCTTCAATAAATCAAGTTTCTCCTGTTCACGATCAATATTTGCGAGAATTATTTCAGACTCAACTAACATGCGCTGCATCTCTGTTCGTTGATTGGTGAGCTGAGATGTAGCAATTTTAATGTCGCTTAATTGGCCTACTCGCTTCAACGTAAAACGGCGCAAGTAACCCACTCGAATGAGCATCTGATTGATCGAGGAGGCGGATAAAATGAGCGCGGCGTCATGCTGTCTGCCATATTTGTAGGCATGGGTCGCTCGGGCTTGGTATTCTTTTTTCACTTCGTTCAAATCGGTATTCAACGATCCAATTGAAGACTGTAGGGAGTCGCGTTCAGCTTTCAGTTGATCGATTCGCCTCGAATAACTTCGCACTAGCTCTTCTCGAAGGGAAAGCTGACGATTTAAGTCTGATAGTCTATTTCTGGACGCTTTTTCTTCATTTTCTGTCGTCGCAAGGGCCTTTTCTTCAGCTGCTATTTCGTTTCGTAGCTGATCAAGTTTGAGTTCAGTTATTGACTTTTGACCCGCAACCTGAGCGGATGCCGGTAGGACAAAAACGAAGTAGAGGACTATGATAAAAAAGCGCATTACGGATTTAGGTCTTTCCACTTGGTATCGGCACGAATGCCTAAATCAAAATGGAAGGCTCCGGGATTTTTTACGAGGGACCGCAAAGCGACAGAAAGTCTAGTTTCAAGAGCGGGTTGTACCAAGATCATCCGAGAAGGAACTAGGATGCCGTCCATTTCACGAAAATCCAAAAACCATCGTTGCTCGGTAACGATTCCAGCTCGGTCCCGCAACTGAATGTGTTCGATTCTCCACGATTGTGGGTCAACGGTGTAGCGGATTGACTCGTCAGGAGAATGAAGGTAATATTTGGTGCCATCCGATTTTAGATTCCATAGGATCAGGGAATCTGGTAGGAAAAATCCCAAGGCTTGTTCTACCATGTCCAGACTGATCAATGAGCCAGGAATGATAGCTTTCATCTTGCCACTACTTCCTCGGAATACTATGTTTGCTATCCGGTCGAAGGTAAAGGCAGAATCTCGTGTAATCAGGACTCTGGCTCCTTCGATCCCCAAGGGGAATTTGATTCGAGCAAACAAGCTATCTCGCCTTTTGACTTCGGCAATGGTCGTGAATTGGCCATCCATTTCAGGCGAAGAAACGGAAACGAGGGCTTCCAATTTAACTCGATCCAGCGCTTCAGGGAACGCAGGGAGTTGCTCCAAGATGAAAGCGAGGGAGTGATCTGGGAAGGCGCCAGTTGAGGCTGAAGAAGTAGAGATTGCCAACTTAGATGTAGTACATCCTGATGAGCTCAATAGACCAGCCAAGCCCACCAACAAGAAGAGGAGCCTGTACGAGATCGTGCGTGCAATAATGGTAGAACGGCTTATTTGCACGGTTTATTGATGCTGTTGGATGTCGATAAGTAGACCTTCAATTTTTGCTTTGAGGTCAGGATCTGAGGTAGCTCCTTGGAGCGCAGAAGTAGCAGCTTTAATCGCTTCAGGAAAGCGTAATAATTTGGAAAGTGCACGCGCATATTGATACAAAAGAGGAGGATATCCTGGAAAAAGTAAGACTCCATCTTCAGCCAGAAGAATCGCGGAATCGTAGTTTTCGCTTGCAATATGCCCTTGGAGCGCATAAATCCACATTTCAAGGCGCCGAGGATCAGCGTCAATTTGACTCGATGCGAAACGGGCCAATTCATCAAATTGATTTGATTTTAGAAGAGCCTCTGCGGCCTCTTTGGAACCCAAGTCCTCTAAGGTCTCAATAGTGTGGGAGGCCAAGATGGTGTCGGAGATTACTAAAGTCTCGGATTTCTCGGACGTTCTAGGAGTTTCGGAATTTGGAACGGCCACAGCGTTTGCTCCAAAAAAGTCGTTCTCTTTCGAAGGTGGGTTGTTTAGCTCCTCAAGGGCCTGAATTGCGTCTTGGTGACTTGCATCAATGCGAATAATTTCGGCGAGTACAGCTCGTGCAGCGTCTTTGTCATCAAGTTGTATTAGAACGGAGGCGACTTCAAACATATCGTCGGGATCGCTGGTGAGGGAAACGAGTCGTTTAGCCGCCACGAGCGCCAAATTTAATGCTCCAGAATCAAGGAATATGCGGAGCGCTGTGCGTTGAATTTTTTCATTAGACGTAAAAGTTACCATCGAAGCCTCGGCATCAATAGTGGCCTGAGCCCGATGTTGCAGCCGATCAAGAAGCTCGAGATGGGCAATATGCGAAGCTACATCTTGGGGTTCGAGTTCTAGCAGGTGAGACGAATAACGGATTGCGTTTTCAGCATTTCCAGCCTCTAACGATATCAATAGAGCTTGACGGAGCCAAAAAACGTTGTCTGGTTCTTCTTTTAGGGCACTTTCGATATAAAAAGCCGCCAACCCAAAGTCGCCCATCGCAAACTGAGCGTCAGCCATCGACGAGAGGAGGGTTGTATTAGTAGGGCTAACCCTAAGTCCTTCTGCAAATTCAGCTGCAGCTTTATCTGGAAATCCAGTTCTAAGGAACGTCAGGCCCCGAATCATTACCTGTGTACGGTGTAATTCCAACTTGCTGGGGCTTTGAAATGCGAATGAAGGAGAGACACACGCCATGGAAAGGAAGATCAATAAACATCCAAAAGAACGACCAAAACGGCCTCCGAAAATCTGTTTGGATATTATCTTACGTTTCATTCGTCAAAAACGGCTCGTTGTCGCTCAAGTTTCTCGGACTAAAGTCTGGAATTTTGTTGTTTTATACCGCGTACCGTTTTACTCTACTTCTGAGCCTTTGCGGGGCGATATTCTTGTTTTAATCCAATTTGGATAGACTTATGGGCCAACATGACGTGAAAAACGGACAGGATGCGAGCGCTATTCGCCGTTTCACTCGACATATCATGCAGGATATGCGTGCGCTTGATTATATGCTGTCCGAGAAAATGTTTGAAACCGATATTCAGCGTATTGGTGCTGAACAGGAATTATTCCTGATTGATGACCATTTTCAACCCTCTTCTTTGGCTGAAGAAGTGCTTGCACTCAGCGATAATGAACGTTTAGTAAATGAACTTACTCGGTTTAATCTGGAAATCAATCTTGATCCACTTGAATTAACTGGAGACTGTTTTTCTGCAATGCAGCGCAGTCTCGATGATTTGGTTAATTATGCCCGAGGCCTGAGCGACCAAGTAGGTGCCCAAATCGTGCTGGCTGGTATTCTTCCGACTATCCATGCCTGGGACCTTAGGTTGGAAAACATGGCACCAAAGGCCCGTTATTTTACCCTAAATGATACCATAATGGGGTTGAAAGGTGGAAAGGCCCAGTATCACATTAGAGGTGTTGATGAACTCTTTTTCCAGCATGACAACATTATGGTGGAGGGGTGTAACACGAGTTTTCAGGTCCATTTTCAGGTAACGCCGGATACGTTTGCACATTACTACAACATTGCACAGCTCATTTCTGGACCGGTTTTAGCCTCCGCTGCCAATTCGCCGGTTCTGTTTGGCAAAAGATTGTGGCGCGAAACAAGAATTGCACTTTTCCAGCAAGCCGTTGATACTCGAAGTAGCAATTTGTATTTGAGGGAAATGAGCCCACGGGTGCATTTTGGAACGGACTGGGTAAATGAATCGGTAACTGAAATTTTTCAGGAAGACATTGCTCGGTTCCGAGTCATTATGACAAGTGACTACGAGGACCCGTTCGAAGTATTAGAACGTGGAGAGGTGCCCAAGCTTAAGGCCCTGCAACTACACAACGGAACGGTGTACCGTTGGAACAGAGCGTGTTACGGAATCAGCGGAGATAAACCTCATTTGCGGATTGAAAACCGTCTATTACCAGCTGGACCCTCGACCGTAGATGAAATGGCAAATACGGCGCTATGGGCAGGGTTGATGCAAGGACTTGCACTGGATCACAGCGATATTCGTCCATTAATGGATTTTGATGATGCAAAAAGTAATTTTATAAGTGTAGCGCGCCGAGGATTGGCCTCTGAATTGGACTGGATAGACGGCAAACGATGGGGAGCTGGGGAATTGATTGTCCAACAACTCGTTGATATTGCAAGGAAAGGATTGAAGGCTCGAAAGGTAGATGAAGAGGATATTGAGCGGTATTTGGGCATCATCGATGCCCGAGTTAAATCCCAGCTCACCGGAGCTCAGTGGCAGCTTAGTTCACTCGCCTCCATGAGGAGACAAGGCTCCAACACTCGTGCAGATCGTCTCGATTCACTAGTTGAAAACATGGTCAAATGGCAAAAAACGGGACTCCCAGGGCACGAATGGTCGTTGGCCGAAATCCGCCCGAAAGCCTTTAACACTATTCTAGGGACCCGAGTAGAACACTTTATGTCCACGGATTTATTTACAGTGCGCGAAGATGAGTTAGTCGATTTTGTGGCCGTTTTGATGAGTTGGAGACATATTCGGCATGTATTGGTGGAAGACGATGAGCATCGACTGGTGGGCTTGGTAACCCATCGTTCCATTTTAAAGGCGCTCACCGATGTGCCGCATATAGGTCACGACGAGGATCTGTCAGTGGGTGATATTATGGTGCGAAATCCGATATCGGTCAGTCCTGAAATGGCTACAATTGAAGCGATTCAACTGATGAAAAAAAACAACATTGGAGCCCTTCCAGTGGTTCTAAATGGTCACTTAGTTGGGATCATTACGGAGACGGACTTTAATCTGTTGGCAGCACGACTTTTTGAGGAGAGTGCTACTACGACCGTTTAGATTTCAAAAAAGGGCGCGGCTTGTCCTATTTAAATGGATTGGAAATCCGCAGTCCGATGAGTCCGATCGTGCCAGAGCCTAGTTCCTGGCCTTTGGTAGACACATTAACCTCCATCCCAATTCCTCCTGCCGGATATGCCTGGAGCTCAACGCTTTGCGCCTGAACCAATGTTGCAGAGCAAATAAGAAGAAAACCCCAAATTATACCTTTCTGCATGCTTCCCGGAGTCTTAGTTTTAGATCCTTGATTAGTGTATCGTCGGCTGGGGGCATTTTAGGTTTTAATGTCTTTTGGCTCGGAAGAGAAAATCGGATCTCGTAGATTGGCTTGTCAAACATAACGAAGCTCCATCCTTTCATGAAACGATTTTTCCTTTTTGTCATCATTTTTGTCGTGTCCTCGAATCTTGGCCTAGCAAAACAAGCGGAGTCGGGACAGGACATTGTAAAGGCTCACCGTGCTGTGGCTGACCAAATTATCGATGCAGCTATGGCAGATAGCGCCGCTTGGGACCGACTGGCCTATTTAACAGATACATTTGGCCCTCGTTTTTCGGGATCTCCAAATTTGGAGTTGGCCATAGACTGGATTTTGGAAGCGATGAAGGCCGATGGGCTAGAAAACGTCAGGGGAGAGTCCGTAATGGTCCCGCATTGGGTACGAGGTGAAGAAACCCTTCAAATTCTTAGTCCACACAATCGAAAACTTCAAATTTTGGGTTTAGGTGGATCGGTGGGTACGGGGCCAAAAGGCATTACGGGAGAAGTGTTTGTGGTGAACTCATATGATGATCTCGTAGCGAACAAAGAAAAAGCAAAAGGTAAAATTGTACTCTGGAATGTAGCTTTTACGACGTATGGTGCTACTGGAGCCTATAGGCGTAACGGTGCGGCGCGAGCTGCTGAGGCCGGCGCTATTGCCAGTTTGGTCCGTTCTATAACTCCAGCCTCCTTGTATACCCCTCATACGGGCAGCTCGACCTACGAAGACGGGATACCTCGCATACCACACGCTGCTGTAACTATTGAAGATGCGATGATGATGCAGCGCATGCAGGATCGTGGACAAATGATCACGGTTAAATTAACCATGGACGATGTAATGTTACCCGACGCGCCTTCTCGAAATGTGGTCGCCGAGCTGGTAGGAAGTGAGTTTCCGGACGAAGTGATTGTGTTTGGCGGGCATATAGATTCGTGGGACGTAGGGACTGGAGCCATGGACGACGCAGGTGGTTGCGTCGCAGCATGGGAAGCGCTTCGCATCATGAAAAAATTAGGGCTCCGACCAAAGCGGACCATCCGAGTTGTGATGTGGACCAATGAAGAGAACGGCACCCGCGGCGGAAACGGATATAGGGATGCCCATTTGGATGAATTGGACAATCACATTTTGGCAATCGAATCGGATGGCGGCGTTTTTGCTCCAATTGGCTTTGGATTTTCAGGAAGCGAAGCTGCTTTTGCGACCATAACCCAGATCGGGAAACTATTGACTCGAATTGATTCAGGAAAGATCACCAAAGGAGGTGGAGGAGCAGACATTGGCCCGATTATGGCGCTTGGCGTTCCTGGAATGGGATTAAATGTGGACGGGAGTAAATATTTCAATTACCACCACACTAACGCCGATTATGTTGACAAATTAGACCCTATGGAGGTCGCTAAGTCGGTGGCTACCATGGGAGTTATGGCATTTGTAGTCGCGGATATGACCGCGCGCCTAAAGCGTTAAATAGAAGGAGTATGGCGGGCCTCCGGCCCGCCATACTCCTCAATTACCTACCCGTACTTCTGGAAATTATTCGACTTCTGGTCCCCATTATTGGGCAAATGGAATTTGAGTAACCACCAATTCCGCAACTGTCCCATCTTGAATACGGACCGGGAGCCCAAGATTTTTGTATAAACGATATCCGGGGGCGGGGGAATCGACCAATAGTCTGCTTTCCCAGCCTGATCCCAACATGCGATCCAATTCTTCTGCGGGCATCCCCACCCTCAACGTTTAGGCATTTGCTCCAAGTCCAGATTCGAGAACTTCGAGAGTTAGGGAACACTGTACAGTTGCACACGTAGGGCTCGCAGAGTTACAAAAACTGTAGCACCCTAAAACAAGCCGTCCCGCTCCGTAAAAGGTATAAACGTAATGTTGATCAGCAATCTGAAACGCGCTGTCAACTCGGTACACCAACATTTTTCGCGCCGTCGGCCGCGAATCAAGTTCGGCGCGTTCCTGCGCCACACTCGGAGTGGAGTGTAAGGCTAGGACAAAACTTATCAAGAAAAATGCGAATCTCTAAGTGATCACGTCACTGTCTTAGGGCGTTCAATTCCGGATAATACAAAAGCAGTGCCCTGAGTTTCAGCCTTTTCTGCAAACCCCGTTCCTTTTTTTTCAGAAATCAGTAGTAGAATCACGTTAAGAAATCCAACAAGTTGTCCATAAATAAGTCAAAGAGAATAAGGCCTTGAACAATACAGACATATGAAAAAGTTTAAGTTTGTCCTTTTTTTAGCTATTTTTTGGACCATAATTCCAGCGCAAGTCTTTGGGCAGGAATATGTTACGGTGACAGCCAGTAGTGGAGATGGCATTTATAGTTTAATACGGAAATCTGGCCCTGAACCGACGCCTTCTATCGTGGCTAAATTTAAAGCCCTAAATGAAGGAATCTTAAAGGGGCGTGATGTCCTACAAATTGGCCGTTCATACCGTGTTCCGTCTACGGCCAAAGTGTATCCAATTTTTGGTAAAGCTTATCAAAATGTTTCGACTACAAGCGAAAGACTCAAGGGCCATGTCTACTATATTATCGCGGGTCATGGAGGCCCCGACCCAGGGACAATAGGAAAGTTTGAAGGATTGCAGTTGCCGGAAGACGAGATAGCATATGATACTTCCTTGCGGTTGGCAAGAAATTTAATTCAAGAAAGCGCAACGGTATATGTCATCGTAAGAGATGATAACGATGGCATTAGAGATGTTGAACAATTTGATATAGATACGGATGAATACTATTTAGGGGGGGGGAAGATAGTTAGAAGTCAAAGTCAGCGTCTTCGAGATCGCACCGAAATTGTGAACCGACTGTATCGCGAGAATAAAAGTTGGGCTAAGAGTCAGCAAATGATGTCGCTTCATGTGGACGCCTATGGTGGAAATTTTGAACCTCAGATAGATGTTCATTTTAAAGCAGCAAGTAAAGGTGGATATGCCCTTAGTCGAGTGCTTCGGGATACCATGGCAGCGAAGTACGCCGAATTTCAGCCCAATAGAGTCTACAAAGGCGGAATAGATGACTCTGCGAATTATTATGTGCTGAATAACAGTAGGCCTGTAGCCGTATTGGTCGAGCTAGGTAATATTCGTCACTCCGGCGATCAGTACCGCCTCGTGAAGCCCGGAAATCGACAAGCGATCGCAGATTGGCTCAGAGATGGTTTAATCTCTGCCGCCGGCGGGAAGTCGCTCTAATTGCCCTTCTTGTTTGAGGGTAGGTTGAGCGGAATTTTATTTCCGAATCTGAATTTGACGAGTTACTGGCCTTCCGTTGATCTCAACTTGAATGAAATACGTTCCTGTTGGAACGGACTCGGCCTTCCAAATGGATTCGTTTTGGCCCGCATCTCTTTGTCCGTTAAAAAGTGTCTTTACTTCTCTGCCAAGGGCATCGTAAATCGCAATCCGGATGTCCGATCGCTTCTCCAACGTATATGAAATGGTAGTCCACTCAGCAAAAGGATTGGGATAATTGGATAATTTGAAATCGCCTTCGGGGAGGACTGAGTGTTCGATGGCGGTAGCATTTGGATCAATAACAAGAAACTGCCTCATCATTCCACCATCTTCGTGACCCCCAAAATGACAGTGGTACATATAGGGACAATCGGATCGGCGAAGTCTTCAAATTTTGTTATAAAACGCACCGTTTCACCAGGATATACAAGCACTACGTCTTTCCATCCTTGTTCGTTGGGAGAAGGTGCTGGCCCACCGCGATCCAAAATTTGAAATTGAATATCGTGAATGTGAAAAGGATGGGGGCCTCCAGTAACGTTAGAAATGGACCAAATCTCAGTATCCCCCAGCGACACTACTTCGTTAATTACATTTAAATCAAAAACGACCCCATTTATGGCGAGAACCCCTTGCGGTCCAGGTATATTATTTAACGCGATAGATCGGGTTCGATTTACATCAGTCTCCAAAATGGGCTGGATTGTCACTAGGGAAGAAGGGATGGATGTGATTGACGTTGAACCGGTTACACGAATTTCAAGTACCGAAAAGTCGGTTCCGTCAATATCACCGGGTTGTGGCGGTGGGCCAGGTCCTTGGACTACCCCACCCGGCTCTCCGCGAACCAACTCAGACGAATAACTCATTAGAGTCCGGGTCTGGCCGGTAGCATTTCCAAAATCAACCAGCAATTCCGCTCTTTCTCCCGGTGCGATTTTTAGCCTAGTCAACTGAACGGGGGCACTTAGCAGCCCACCATCTGATCCAATTTGATAAAACGAACCGCCGTTATCTAGACCAAGTTGGTAGACCCTTGAATTTGAACCGTTGAGCACGCGAAGGCGCACCACTCCAGCTCCTACCTCAACAAAAGGTTGGACCGTTCCATTTACAAGAATTGTATTTCCAGATTCGCCGACGCCAAGTCCATTAAATACCAATTGGTTTTGGGCGTCAAACCTACGGTCCTGAATGATGATCGGGATATCATCAATCCCATACGTTCGAGGAAGAGCCAATGCCGCTTCGACAGGATCGCGAACAATTATCATTCCAGCCAGCCCGCGATATACGTGCTCGTTCGTTTTGTGATGAAGGTGGGGGTGATACTAAAAGGTTGTGGCCCGGTCTAGAATGGTGAATGATAGACTCCAAACGGCTCCGTCAGCGATTACCGTGTGCGGTCCGCCATCGTCTTGGGAAGCGACGTGCATTCCATGCCAGTGGACCGTTGTAGGTTCTCCAATCTGATTACTGACGTTCATTTGGACTTGATCACCTTGCTCAAAGATGAGGGTAGGCCCTAAAAAACTTCCACTAAAACCCAGAGTAGATGTAAAACTCCCGCTGAAAAATTCGTGAGAGGAAGGAGCCATTGTCAAGTTGAAGGTAGATCCGCTCATGGTCGGCAGAATAAACAATCGATTGGTTTGCCCTTGCGCGGCAGATGTTACTAGAAGGAGACTTAAGGCGGCAAGAGGTAAGAATCTACTTGGCTTCATAACTTTGATTTTGGGTTTGGATGCTAAATATAACACCTAACAAACCAACCGTTTACCGACCAAATGGCTCTCTTTAAAAGAATCGCGCTGTTTTTCCTTTTGTGTGCAGCTGTAGTACCAGCCATTGCTCAAATAAAAACTGATGTCGGAATTAGTTTCGGAGTTGGAATCCCCCAAGCAGAGTTTGGGGACAATCTGGATAATCTTGGCTTCGGAATTCAATTAAACGGAGCCATTGGAATACGCGGAATTCCAATATCGGTAGGTGCGGACTTTGATTTTATGATATACGGTCACGAGCGCAGAAATGAACCTTTTTCCCAGACCATCCCAGACGTAACCGTTAAGGTTGTTACGGATAACAACTTAATTGCTGGTCATTTCTTTTTGAGATTGCAGCCAGACCAATTCCGGATTAGACCCTATGCCGACGCTTTAATTGGCTTTAAACATCTGTATACCGATACAAAAATCACAAATGAAGGGTTTGAAGAACAAGAGATTGCCAGATCAACCAACTTCGACGATACGGCGCTTAGTTATGGATTCGGAGCTGGATTACAGATTCAAGTTTACGTGAGTCCAGAAGATTCAGAGTCTTCTATGGACGTTTCTCTTGACTTCGGTCTCAAGTACCTTTTGGGGTCGGAGGCTTCTTATTTGAAAGAAGGGTCCATACGTAGAGAAAATGGTCAGGTGACCTTTGATGTAAAACAGTCTAAAACTACGCTACTTTTACCCTATGTGGGTGTGGTTCTGTCGTTTTAGTCCCACTCTACGGACTAGGCTTAACTCCGCAAAGCAGCTACATCGTCATCAAAGTCGCCTAGCTGGTCCTTCGATACGAAACTACGCATTTCGGCAAAAAAACCAGACGTCAAATCTCGATCTAATTGTTCGGAAACCCACTCAGATTCGAGAAAACCCATCATTTTGAGATCGTATTCCCGTTCAAAGTATGCAATCAACTTTGAGAGATTGGAAGATGTGGCGGTCTCGACACCAGAATTTCGAAGGAATGAATGAATCTTCAAGGACATGCTGTCCATGGTTCTCTGTTGCATAACGACGGTACTTTTGCTAAAAAATCGGTTTCTAGCATAGTATCGGATCGCGCCGGCCCAACATTAAACGCTGTACATTCTATGAACCGGAGACCACTTTGTATCCTTTGATCGACACTTCGCCTGAAGTGTGCACTCGTTCTTGTTTTGAGGGGTCCAAAGTCATTTTCCATTGGTACCAGGACGATAAAAACGGAGATACTTTCTGCATCATTTCTGCAAATCGGCCGCTTGATTCGTACGCAGCAGCCAATTCTTGGCTATCCCAAATGGTTAATGAAAGCCCTTCGCTCTTTTCTTTCATTCCGATCAAGTACGCGGCTTGACAACCTTCCGTTTGCAGGAGAGCAGGGGTGATAACTTTAGAATACGTGTCACTCAACTCCTCAAAGCGCTCTGGATTCACTTGGGCCATGAGGAGTCGGATGTAGGGAGCTCCATTTAATTTATTAGGGGCGTCTTCCAACGATGAGCCAGCCACAACGGGAAGGGCCTTTATAACAGGCTCATTTCGAACCGGTTTGTACTCAAGCGTATTATCTTCTGTAAGCTGGATTTTCCATTCGTTTGAAACGGCTTCAAAAGGAACATTTTCCTTGATCAAATCACCGTATTGAGTGCTGTCCTCGTATGTTTCTGCCTGTTCTTGGGTTTTCCAAAGCGTGAACGATATAAATTCTGATTCATGTTCGGTGCTCCGAATGAGTTGTGCAAATACGCAGCCGTCTACCTTCAAAAGCGTAGGTCCAACTCTGTGATTATAGAACCGTTCAAAAGCAACGGTTGCTTCGGGTTTAATTCCCAACTGCACAAATCGCATAAACATAGTATCGCCCGCTGGTTGATCAGGGTAGATTACGGATTAATTACTGGGTTCGCGCGCCATCAGGTCAAGGAGTCGTTCAACTCTTGATTTCGCATAACCGACTTTGGGTTGTAGCGAAGCATCCGCTTCCGCCCAAAGGTCTATAAAATTGGAATAAGCTTCGATCGCTTCCTTGTTTTGCCCTGTTCGGCTGTAGAGTTCGCCCATTTCAAGCCAAACGATCGGGCGATCGACGCCAATAAATTCGTTGGAAAAACCCGATGTATTGTCTTGAAAACGCTCCAATACGGCCAACGCTTGCTCCGTGCTATCCATTTTAGCCAACAAGAATCCTTCATCATTCAGAAAGCAAGTAGCACACGACAGCTGCTTGCGTCCCTTTCGCAAAATGGCTACCGCTTCGGAAGAACGACCGTTGGCCAATTCAATGAATGCGCGCGCAGGGAATTTTAAAAAGTCACCTTGTTTGACTTCCGAAGGGATTTCCTTCTCAAAACGATCCATGTAAAGCTTAGCTGCATCCAAATTTCCCAAACGGGCCTCGAGATAAGCCATCTCTGAATAAGGGCGGGACAGCGTAGGAATGGAGTCAAACGGTATCTGTCGGAGGCCTTCAGCCAGTAATTTTTTTGAATTTTCGGGGTCCTCTTGAATGTCCAATGCATGCTTGGCGTCCCAAATAAACGAAAGTAAACCAGCCCCGGCTTCTCCACGATCGGTTTCGTTTTTGGCGACCTGGCGGGCATGATTTTCAGAATCATTCATCCTACCTGTCATACCCGCCCAAATCGCGTTTAATCGAGCATCGTAAGACAGCCAAATGGGTAGGGAGGACTTTTGGGCAATCGTAATTAACGTGTTTGCATTTTGAAATTGACCTTGCAAGACCGCAAGATGAAAACGCAAGGCAGGGATCATGGTTTGATCGGGAAATGAATTCTCAAATCGATCCAATAATTTGGACGCTTCATCCCACTTCTTTAAAGCCGTCAGAACAGCGAAATAATTCTGGTAATAGACCGTTCTGTTTCCAATTTCAAGCGCGGTGGACAGGACTTTTTCAGCGTCTTCCAGTCTTCCCATTCTTTGGTAGTGAATAGAAACATTGTTCAGTGCCGCCGTATTTTTTGGATACCGATTTAATAGAGTTTCGTAAGCCGTAACCGTCTTTTCGACGTCGCCGATCACAGAATAATAATAGGCTTCTGACAGCATGCGTTCTACTTCCGGTAGCCTGTCGCGAAGCTCAAACGCTTTTTTAGAGGCTCTTAGTGTTACATCAAGCCGGCCATTCGCATTACTATTTACGACCGCAAGCTTTCTGTAAGCCATGGCAAATGTAGAATCCCTTTCAATGGCTTGATTGAGCAACTGGATGGCCCTTGGCGAATCTCCAACTTCCTCTGCTGCAACGCCTTGGGAGTATAGTCTTAACGCATCTAAGGACGCGGTAGTCACGCGGTCAAGGTCCTCGTTAGACCTAATCGACTTAATGGACTCTCCGATTCGCTCGCGCAATTCTTTTGAAAGGCGATCCACAGCGTCTATGATGTCGTCGGCCGAGCGCGCCGTTTGGCTAAGTTTGACCAATTCTGAACCATTGTGGACAGCGAACATGGATGCTGTAAGGACATATCCGTTTCCAATCGGGCTTATTTTACCCGAAACAACCCCCTCCACGCCTTCGCGCTGGGCAATTTCCATTCCAGTATTGAGGTCAACTAGATCATTCGGATCCCGCTCCATTCGGATGAGAGCGGATGCAATATCAGAGGACTCAACGAGTCGAATGGCCGATGACTGCGAAAGCGCGATTCGTAAGAGTTCCGTGACGCTTTCGGAGAGCGCCGCTTCCGATGTACTGTTTTCAAAATCAGCCACGAGAATGGTAGCATCTTTGTTGAGCGCACCGGACGCTTGCAGAGAGCCGAACGGTCCAATTCCTAATTCACGCATCCCCATGAAAGAAATGGTCAAAACAACTAGCGCGGTCATGGCATAAACACCCCCCCCATTGGGCCTTTTTGAGTGTCAGCCATGAAAAAGGACCTCCAATATCACGTCCTTCACTTCGTCTTCTGTCCTGATTCGCGGCAACCAGTAGAGCAGGAAGGCCAGTCATCATCAAGATGATAGCAAGAGGCAGCACCCAGTTTGGAAGTCCTATTATTGCAATGGCCGCCCATGTCAAGACTAACACATCCCCCGCGATAGGTGCAAACCGTGCTATGATCTTCCCATTCGTAGGAACCACACTTTTTTCAGTAGCCGAAAATGTGGTCGTCCCGGCGCTAAATGTAGCGGTTCGAGAGCCAGAAGGAGAGGTAAAAGGAAGTAGATCCGAGGCTAATTCGGCAGCATCTGTATATCGTTGGTCCGGAAGTTTAGCCAAACAACGAGCTACGACCGCAGAAAGTCCTTCAGAGACCTCTGGATTCACGCTGTTGGCCGTCGGAGGGTCTTCATTGATGATCGCGTAGATCATGGCAGCTTCATACCCTCCATCAAAAGGCCGGCGGCCGGTGAGCAATTCACAAAGCACAATGCCCAGCGACCACACGTCCGCACGAACATCGACTTTTTCACCTTTTGATTGTTCGGGGCTCATATAGGCCGGCGTACCAATCGTAGCGCCGGCTTTGGTCAAATCTGAAGATTCATTAAGTTTTGCCACCCCAAAATCAAGGATTTTCACTTCATTACGGCTGGTTACCATAATGTTAGCAGGCTTAATATCTCGATGAACGATTCCTGCTTCATGCGCTCGGGCCAACCCATTTGCAATCTGGAGCCCAATGTTGGTGGCTTCTTCCACGGACGGGGGCACTTGGTTTAGCAAATACTTCAGCGTTTGCCCATCGTAATGGTTCATCACGATAAACAGGTGGCCATTTTCGTCTTCTACGATGTCGTGAATCGTGCAAATATTGGCATGAACCAATGCAGAAGCAGCCTTGGCCTCTTGCATGAAACGCAGCTTAGAATTCTGGTCAGAGCTCAGACTGGGCGGCAGATACTTGAGGGCAACTGTACGTCCCAATTTGGTATCTAGGGCCCGATACACGATCCCCATGCCCCCAGAGCCTAATTACTCTTGTATTTCATACTGGCCGACTATTCGTCCGATCATTTGAAGGCCCTATTCGTGCGTTTCTGGGGCAGGAGGATAGTGGTACAATAACAGATTGGTACCGCTTTCTCAATGCCTTCCGCAAAAGAAGGCCAGATATAATTAGAGGGGCGCGAACAAAGTTCGCGCCCCTCTAAAACATTTACGTCGTAAAAACCTACACGTTCATTGACGCAGCGGCTTCTTCAACCGAGTCATAATCCTCGAAAACCGATCCGAGAAGACGAGTCAATAAAAATAAATTTTTGATTCGATCTTTCATTCCGGCGAGTTTTACGTCTCCGTCAACTTTTTTCATGGTCGTCAGAGCACCGATGAGGGCACCGATACCGGACGAGTCCATGAAATCCGCTTTAGAAAGGTCAATTACGACATTTCGTTTACCGCTGTCGCGCAGTTCTTCGAGTTTTTCCTTGAAAGCAACTCCTTCGAGGCTACCAAGAAATTTACCAGAGATCTGGATTACGACGGCGTGATATTTCTCACTTGTAGAAAAAGGCATATTTAATCTAGAAAAGAATGACGTTCAGCTTCAACAAAGGGACACTACCCCGTAAGTAAACAATAGTCAAGACCTGTTGCAAATTTCGCTTAATTAAGTCGCTTAATTACGAGCATGGTGATATCATCATTTTGTGGTTCGACGCCAGCATGCTTTTTAACTGCAGCAAAAACTGTGTCGATGTACGTTTGCGCGGGCACATCTCCCATGTTTTTTAAGAGTTCTTCCAACCGTTCCTCTTCAAACTGCTCGTGTTTTGGGTTCATGGCCTCCGTTACACCATCTGAAAACACAAACAATGTATCTCCGGGTTCAAGGACGATAGAATCTTCCTGATATTTCTGTGATCCAATAAATCCAACAACCAAACCGCCGATCATCAACGTTTCAAGGGATCCATCGGCCCGGCATACATATGGTTTGTTGTGTCCGGCGTTTGTGAATTTAAATTGTCCGGAAATGGCGTCCAGAACCCCATAAAAAAGAGTAACAAAGGACCCTCGTCTGATATTATCGGAGAGAAGGTGGTTGGAACGTTCAATGGTTTCATGGACAGACAGTCCAAAATGAGCCTGGCCTCTTAGGGTAGCTTGGCAGTTGGCCATTAGTAGAGATGCGCCCATGCCCTTTCCTGACACGTCTCCAAGTGCCATACCCCAATGGTAATCATCAATCTTGATATAGTCGAAATAATCACCACCAACGCTTTGAGCGGGAATGGATATCCCCGCAACATCAAATCCTTTGATTGTAGGGGCTTTAGATGGCAGGAGATTAGTCTGAATCTCGTAGGCTAGGCTAAGCTCTTGCTGAACGGTCGCTAGTTTTTTCTCCTCTTCGTACAGCCGTGCGGTTTCGATGACTTGGGCTGACTGACCTGCCAAAATGGACAACAATCGTTGATCTTCAATCGAAAACTCAACTCCACGCTTTTTATTATATAGGGTTAGAATTCCCACAAGGCGCGAATTGACTTGAAGGGGAACGGAGACTAAAGATCGAACTGTTCCGCTCCAATTAACGCCTTGGAATCGGGGGTCATTCAGCGGATCATTAATGACTAAAGGCTTTCGATTGATGTACATCCAGCCCAGTAAATTTTGATCAGGCGAATACGCTTAGCGATCACCAGAGCTAGCCATCGTCCGGACCAATGTTTTTGTGGGGTCATTAACGTCGTCCCCAACGAGGGTAATAACCCCCTGCTCAGCGGAAATCGCCTTTATCGACCGCTTAATAATAGTTCGAATAACTTCGTCCGTACCATAAGATGAGCCGATGGCAATCGACAGTTCATTCAATATAGAAAGCTCTTCAACAGCACGGCGCAGCTGCTGATTTTCCCTTTCTAGTGGGGTCAATAGAGCGGTGTTCGAATCGGACATGGATTTTTATAGACTAGCGAACCGAAGGTATGATTTCGGGACTAGAAAAAAAAAGATGTATAATGGCGGTGCTTCAGCTATATAGACTACGCGTAACGGATCCCACTTGATTCACATGCGTTTCTTTGTCTCCATCATTTTTTCCTTTTGGTACCAGACCGGATGCGGTCTCTCTCAAGTCTCAATTTTTATTACTGGCGATATAAGCACCTTTTTATTCCAGGTCTTTTTTGCGCAGTTGCGTCTTCTGTATTTGCCATTATCGTTCCGATAGTGGTCCGACAGGCGGTCGACAGCATTCCTCGATTCGTGGCCACATCTCGAGCATTTCAGGGCACACCACTCGAAAATTATCTATACACTGATTTTTTTATTTCGCTGGCTACATACGGTGGAATCATAATCATGTTGAGCATTGGGAGTGGGATTTTTTCCTTTCTCACACGGCAAACGGTCGTGGTTGCATCGAGGCACATCGAATATGATCTTCGAAATAGATTATTTAGCCAACTTCAGTCGTTGAGCCAAGATTTTTATCTTCAGCATGCTACGGGCGATATCATAACGCGAAGTACGAGCGATATCGAACAAGTCCGCCGCTACATAGGCCCTGCTATTATGTACACAACTAGGGCTGTGGTCACAATTGTGGTAGCTGTTTCCGTCATGTTCGTGATTTCACCAACATTGACCTGGTATACGCTCATCCCTATGCCGTTTCTGGCTGTGTCCGTCTTTTTGGTTGCTGGAATGGTTCATTCGAGAAGTGATGCCCTGCAATTTCAATATTCCCAGCTTACATCCAGAGTTCAAGAGGCATTGTCTGGCATTCGGGTCTTGAAGGCCTATGTAAGAGAGGAGGCCGAAGCAGAAGCATTTGACCAAGAAAGTGCCATCTACCGCAAAAAAAGCCTAGACTTGGCTCTGGTTGAAGCGGCGTGGCGTCCGGTGTTTTTAACTTTAGTCGGGATGTCCACTCTGATTGTGGTCTGGATTGGAGGTTCGCTGGCGATATCGGGCGAAATCACAATTGGGAACGTCGCAGAATACATTATCTATGTGGCCATGATGACGTGGCCTGTGGCCTCGATGGGGTTTGTGATAACCATGGTCCAACGAGCTTCGGCCTCAATGATTAGGCTGAATGACATTTTTGACGCCAAACCAAGCATTTTATCTCTTCCGGAAGCTTCTTCTTTCGATATCGAAGGTGAGATTTCTTTCAAGGACGTTTCATTCACCCATGTCTCGAGTAACGTCAAAACTCTTGACAGCGTTTCCTTTAAAGTGGAAGCGGGGAGCACACTGGCCATTGTTGGGCGAACCGGATCTGGAAAATCTACATTGGTCGAGCTGATACCACGGCTGTTGGATGCCGATTCAGGCAGTGTTCAAATTGACGGAATTGATGTCAAAAACCTCTCAGTCGAGAAGCTGCGAGCAGGTATTGGGTACGTGCCTCAGGATGTTTTCCTGTTTTCTGATACGTTATCTGAAAATATTTCGTTCGGCTATTTGGGAGCCGAGCAAGATCAAATAGAACAAGCGGCAGAGGAAGCAGATATTTTAGCAAATATCGATTCTTTTCAAGATGGATTCCAGACTCTGGTGGGAGAAAGGGGGATAACCCTATCCGGGGGGCAAAAGCAGCGAACGTCAATTGCACGCGCTCTCATCAGAAAGCCCAGTATTCTTATCCTTGACGATGCACTGTCTGCGGTTGATGTCAAAACTGAACGCACCATCTTATCACATCTCAAAAAACATTTTGGGAAGCGAACTGTCGTTATCGTGAGCCATCGAATTTCGGCAGTCCAAGACGCCGATCACATTATTGTATTAGAAGATGGACGAATCACAGAAAGAGGTGATCATGCTGCTTTGATTTTCGAAAATGGATTTTATGCCTCTCTATTCGCCAAACAACAACTGGAGCAAGAGTTGGAGGATTTGGCGTGAGCGAAGAAAAAAAATCAGGAATTGACGGGCAGTTGCTTCGTCGAATTGTTCGGTTTTTAGTCCCCTACAAAAAGTGGGTGATTTTGGCATCAACTTCGGTTATTTTCGCGGCCTTTTTGGGCCCGTTAATTCCGAAATTGATTCAGGTTACCATTGATAGGGATGTGGTTTCTGGAGACTTGGTGGGCCTTCGCAATATGATCGGTCTCCTTTTTCTGATTCTTTTGGCAGAAGGCGGACTGTCTTTCATAAATACATATTTGACGCAGTGGATTGGCCAGCAGGCCATTTATGACCTTCGAATTCGCTTGTATCGGCACATTCAGTCCCAATCGCTTCGATTTTTCGACGGCACTCCGATTGGTCGACTTATAACACGAGTAACGAGTGACGTCGAATCTCTCAGCGACGTGTTGTCTGCAGGTTTAGTGACGATTCTGGGAGATTTATTTAAGATTCTATTTATCTCTTGGTTCATGTTCACCTTGGATTGGAGACTGGCACTAGTGGCTCTAAGTGTCATTCCTTTTATGATGTGGGCTACGTTATGGTTTAAAAAGCGAGTTCGATTGGCTTATCGGGACACCCGAAAGCAGGTAGCAAGGTTAAATTCGTTCTTACAAGAGCACATCTCCGGGATGAAAATTGTTCAGATTTATGGACGAGAACCGGAAGAAAAAAAACGATTTGAGGCGATAAACGACGATCACCAACAGGCCCACATTAAAACTGTTTTTTACTTTGCGCTATTTTTTCCCCTTGCGGATTTGGTGGCCTCGATTGCACTAGGGTTAGTGATTTGGGTTGGTGGGCTGAATGCAATTGGTGGGACGCTAACACTCGGTGTTTTGATTGCCTTTATTCAGTACGTCAGACAATTTTTTGAACCGATTCGGAATCTCTCGGACCAATTTAATACGCTTCAAAGCGCGATGGCGGGGGCAGAACGCATATTTGGACTGCTAGATAGTGATGAGTCTATTCCCCAAGTTGCTGCGCCCACCTCGCTCATTGATGTTAAAGGACGAATCGAGTTTAAAAACGTTTGGTTTTCCTACGATAATGCGATCGATCTCGAAGATGACAATGCCAGTTGGATTCTGCGGGATGTCAGTTTCGAAGTTGAGCCGGGGCAGTCGCTTGCGATTGTAGGGGCAACTGGAGCTGGAAAAACGACAGTAATTAGTCTGCTACTTCGATTTTATGATGTCCAAAGAGGCCAGATTATTGTTGATGGTATTCCTATAAATCAAACATCATTGGCCGATCTTCGATCACATATCGGACTCGTTTTACAAGATGTGTTTTTGTTTTCTGGTTCGATCAAGGACAATATCACGCTCCGAAATCCATTAATCTCGGATTTGGCTATGAAAGAAGCCACCAAAGCCATTGGAGCGGCTTCTTTTATCGAAAAACTTTCCGAAGGATACGATTATCAGGTAAAAGAAAGAGGAATATCCCTCTCACACGGGCAGCGTCAATTGCTTTCCTTCGTTAGGACCCTTGTCTATAATCCAAAAATTCTGGTTTTGGATGAAGCCACGTCAAGTGTGGATACAGAAACTGAAGAAGTCATCCAACGCGCGATGGAAACGTTGATGGCTGGTAGAACGACCGTAGCCATTGCCCACAGACTATCGACTGTACAGCACGCGAGCCAAATCTTAGTCATGCACAAAGGCATGGTTCGGGAACGAGGCAATCACCAACAATTGATAGCCAAAGATGGATTATACCGCAAACTTTATGAGCTGCAATACCGGGACCAAGAATCAGTTGCGTAAAACTAATTCGTTTTAAAGCGAAACTTCATTTCTATTCATCGTATATAGACGATAAACAATTAAGCGATTAATGATCTTCACCACCAAAGGCAATTAAGATGGCTAAATCTCAAGCAGATCGGTTTTCAAAAGAACATCAGCTGTTAGCCGATTTGGCAAAGGTCCTATCTCATCCGGCTCGCATAGCCATTTTAGAAGTTTTGGCATCACGAAATGTGTGTGTGTGTGGGGAAGTAGTGGCCGAGCTTCCGCTTTCCCAGGCAACGGTTTCCCAACACCTAAAAGTTTTGTTGGAAGCAGGTCTTATCACGGGAGAAATTGAAGGCCCAAAATCATGTTACTGCGTCAACTGGAATCGCCTGGCCGAGGTGCAATCCATGTTGACGAAATGGTTCGGAGATACCATTCAGTTGAAATTGAATTGTTGCTAATGAAAACATAGGCTGAGAGCCTGCTGAATACGTCTCAGATCATTCGATCAAACGGAGGTTTTCAGATCCAAGGTTAATCAGTCTCAAAAAGAGTAAATAAATGGAACTTACTGTATTAGACGACCCGAAATCCTGTTGCTCAGGACCAACCCTAGAAAAGATTCGCCCTGACGCGACCGATGATACCCTAAAGGAAGGAGTGAGGGCTAAGTACGCCGAAGCGGCCACGTCTGGACCTGAATCAGGGTGCGGATGTGGGTGCAATTCCGACAATCCGTTCAATCTGGATTCGTATGAAAACCTGGATGGATATGAGATATCTGCAGATTTAGGTCTTGGATGTGGTATTCCGACTGAAAACGCCGACCTCCATCCTGGCAACGATGTGCTTGATCTTGGATCTGGCGCGGGAATAGATGCGTTTGTGGCGAGAAGTATAGTTGGGAGCGAGGGCAGTGTGACTGGCGTCGACTTTACGCCTGAAATGGTGGCTTTATCGCAGAAAAACGCAAGCAAACTTGGATTTCAAAACGTCCGGTTTGTCCAAGGGGATATTGAGCAACTGCCGTTTGAGGCTGATTCTTTCGACCGTGTGATAAGCAATTGTGTATTAAACCTTGTGCCCAACAAGCGAGGCGCATTTTCTGAAATGTATCGAGTGTTGCGGGAAAATGGACGGTTTACGGTGTCCGATATCGTTTTGGAAGGGGAGCTTCCACCAGCCATTCGCCAATCTGCAGAGGCATACGCCGGATGCGTCTCTGGTGCGATCAAACAAAAAGATTACCTAGGTTTGCTGTCTGAAGTAGGCTTTGAAGCGGTAGAAACCGTAAAAGAGCGGGAATTAAAATTCACGGATGAGTTCCTCGCACAATACGCATCGGCCGTAGAGATTGCAGAATTTCGAAATTCAGGGGCCCGCGTCGTAAGTATTACCGTAACCGGCCAGAAGGATCAATAAAGCCACATATCGAACGTTCTTCGGTATTTCAACGTCGCAGGATGTGCGGCGCCCAGAATGGTAAACAGGGCCACTCCCAGTTTGCGGGCGCCGTCGTCATCTAACATGCGATTAACCTTCAAGACCTCGATAAGGGAAGAAAGTGCGACGTCAACGTTTCCTTCTTTGGCGGCATTGATGGCTAATAAATACTCAGTCGTTCCGGCTTGAGAGTTCAACCCATCTAGGTCGGTTCTTATTTGATAGCTCGCGATTTGCGCAATTGCCGATCCCAACGATAAAAACCTGACCTCGCCTGTTGCTGCCGTTTTAGCCAGCTCCGACGCTCGGGGTAAGTCAGAAAAGACCAAGAGGCCGGCCAAAAGTCCACAAGCCGTAGCATTGGTTGGTTCTTCCAATAACGCCTCTTCTAAAAGACGCATGGCTTCAGGTTCATCCTCCACTTCAAGGCAGGCTTCGGCCTTAGTTAGTAGGCTTTTTGCCTGAGACGGCAGCGCCTTTTCGAGCCACTGCCTGATTGCATATTCCGGTAATACTCCCGTGAATTCATCGATGACCACTCCTTGGTAGAATAACTTTACCGCCGGAATACCCTTGACGTCAAATTGAGCTGACAAATCAGGGTGAGAATCAGAATTGATTTTCACCAGGGTCCACTTGTCCGACTCTTCTTCAGCCAATTTTTCAATGATTGGGCCGAGTGTTCGGCAGGGCCCACACCAAGGAGCCCAAAAATCAACCAAAACCGGCTTGGAGTGACTCGCGATTAGTACGTCTTCTTCAAAGTTTAAAAGCTCAGAACCCATAATGTGCGTAGATTTGTTCAGATTCGATTTAAGTATTCTATACAATCGTGCTCAGATGACAGAACGGTTCTGTGCACGTTACCCCCAATCCCAACCCCCAATCCCAAAAATATCCTCATGAGAACGCTTTCTCACCACTTTAGGTTTACTGGAATTGCACTTTTTCTCGTTGTCCTTTTTGCCGGGTGCACCACTGGGAAACCTGCCGCCGAATACGATGCAGCGACAGACTCGCTTCGATTCGACGGCGAAGATCATTTTCGAAATGTTAAACAGCTTACGTTTGGGGGCAACAATGCCGAGGCGTATTGGAGCTTCGACGATGAAAAAATTGTTTTCCAAAGTGATTGGTCTGAAATCAATGAGCAGGGTTGCGATCAGATCTATATCATGGATCCAGAAGGTCCAGATGGCTACAAATTGGTTTCCACAGGAATGGGCCGGACCACGTGCAGCTATTTCCTGACGGATGGCCGGATTATGTTTGGATCAACTCACTCAGATAATAAAGAATGCCCGGCGCCAGTGGCCTTTGGGCAGGGGCGATACGTTTGGCCGATTTACACCTCGTATGATATTTTTGTGGCCGATGCCGATGGTTCTAATATTGAACTTTTGATCGGAGGAGAGGGCTATGATGCAGAAGCAACGGCATCTCCAGATGGCAAATGGATTATTTTTACCTCAACCCGCTCAGGTGATCTTGAGTTATGGCGCTATGAACTTGAAACGGGAGCCGTACTTCAACTTACTTCTGGATTGGGATACGATGGCGGAGCCTTCTTTTCGCCCGATTCACAGCATATTGTCTGGAGAGCAAGCAGGCCAGAAGGTGAGGCCGCTGAGGTTTACAAATCACTTCTGGCAGAAAATGTCGTGGAGCCCTCTGCTCTAAACCTATTTGTAGCGGATATCGACGGATCGAACGCAGTGCAAGTAACCGATCTCCCAGGAGCCAATTGGGCACCTTTTTTCCATCCCTCAGGTGAAAAGATCATTTTCACGACCAATCATCACATGGATAATGGAAAAGGGCGGATATTCGACCTTTTTATGGTGAATTTGGATGGTTCTGGACTTGAACAAGTCACAAAAAGTGGCACATTTGACGGATTCCCAATGTTTTCCAATGATGGGAAGCGCATAGCTTTTGCGAGCAATCGAAATATCGACCGGACGGATTCAAGAGACACTAATGTATTCGTTGCAGAGTGGGTTGAATAAAATATTTTTAGCCTAGGCTAAATAATGAAGATCGATGTATATTGGGGGTTCAGTAAAACTGAACCCCCAATCTTTTATGTACCGTTCTGCATTTGCGTTTTTGCTCGTGTTGTCCGCCTGTCAACCATCGCCCTCTAGCGATGTCGCGAAGGATGTGGATGCGAATAATCCCATCAAGGTTGTAGTTACTACGAGCATGATCGCCGACCTAGTCTCCGTGATTGGGCAACCATTTGTCTCTGTTGATGGATTAATGGGCCCCAATGTGGACCCGCACCTATACAAAGCGTCCGAAGGCGATGTAAGCTTGATGACCGGTGCAGACCTAGTTCTGTACAGTGGTTTGCACCTTGAAGGCAAAATGGTGGACATTTTTGAACAAATGGAACGTCGTGGAATGGATGTCCATGCTCTTTCCGATGTTCTGGATGCCGAGGACCTGAGAGAATCCGCCTTATTTGTGGGCAATCATGACCCGCACATTTGGTTCGATGTCCGACTCTGGGAAAAAGTGGCTGGGAGAGTTGGCGAGATTCTGGTCAGCTACGATCCCGGCCATGCGGAAACGTACCGAGCAAACCTGGAAGCCTATTTGGGAAAAATGGAAGAGCTCAATGCATGGATTCATACGGAGATGCAGCGCATCCCCGAAAAGTTCAGGGTGTTGGTTACGTCACACGATGCATTCGGCTATTTTGGCAGAGCGTACGGCATTGAAGTGCGTGGGCTTCAAGGAATATCCACGGCATCGGAAGCAGGAACGGCAGACGTTCAAGAATTGGCTGCGTTTGTAGCCGACCGAAAAATACCTGCCCTGTTTGTAGAGGCCAGTATTTCACCAAGAGGAATTGAAGCTGTTATCGCTGCCGTCAGAAATCGAGGATTTGAAGTCCAGATTGGCGGGACGTTATACGGCGACGCGTTGGGTTCACCGGGGACGGACGCCGAAAACTACTTGGGTATGGTGCGAGAGAACGTTCGTTTGATCGTTACCGGCCTAGTTGGGAATTAATAACAAGCACGCCATGGATTACGCAATAGATATTAGAGACTTGACGGTCGCCTACCGCGAAAAACCAGTGCTTTGGGATGTTGATCTCCAAGTTCCGCCTGGTGTTTTAATTGCAATAGTTGGACCGAACGGTGCCGGTAAGACGACCCTCATAAAGTCCTCTTTGGGCCTTGTAAAAGCCGCTGCGGGCTCTGTATTGATCCACGGGCGCCCGTATTCTGAGCAGCGCGCCAATGTAGCCTACGTCCCACAAAGGGGCAGCGTGGATTGGGATTTTCCAACAAACGTGCTGGATGTTGTTACGATGGGTTTATATGGACGGTTGGGCTGGTTCAAGCGTCCGGGTAAGGCAGAACGCATTGAAGCGTTGAAGTCGTTGGCCCAAGTAGGAATGGAAGAATTTACGACCAGACAGATTTCGCAACTATCTGGAGGACAACAACAACGGGTGTTTTTGGCGCGGGCTCTAGTCCAAGACGCACGGGTTTATTTCATGGACGAACCGTTTCAGGGGGTCGATGCGATCACTGAACGGGCTATAGTCGACCTGCTTCAGGACTTGAGGAAGCAAGGCAAGACCGTGGCCGTTGTGCATCACGATCTTCAAACCGTACCCGAATATTTCGACCATGTCATGCTCCTAAATGTGCGAAGAATTGCGAGCGGCCCAGTAGAAGAAGTGTTTACTGAGGAAAATCTTCGCACAACCTACGGTGGAAGAGTGGCCTTTGTGTCGGCACTTTCAGCGGCCAACAGGACATGATAGATTTGTTTTCAGATCTTTTTAACGACTATACGCTTCGGACAGTGGCGTTAGGATCGGCGTTATTGGGTATCACGGCGGGATCACTCGGGGGATTTGCCTTACTCAGGCGCCAAAGTTTGCTCGGGGATGCCATTTCGCACGCCGCTCTTCCGGGGATCGCGATCGCATTTTTAATTACCGGAAGTAAAGCTCCTCTCGTTTTAATACTCGGGGCGGGCATCGCAGGCTGGATTGGGGCCGCACTGATTTCGATCGTGACCACGCGTACTCGAATTAAATACGACAGTGCTCTGGGGATCATGTTATCCGTCTTTTTTGGGTTTGGACTTGTTCTATTGACCTACATACAGCGCCAACCGGACGCCAATCAAGCCGGCCTCAATTCGTTTTTGTTCGGACAAGCAGCAGCCCTCGTAGAGCAAGATGTATTTGTCATCTTTGTGATCGGAACGTTGGTTTTGCTCTTTATGATGGTGTTTTGGAAAGAGTTCAAGCTGTTGTCCTTTGATTCTGACTTTATTGGCACATTGGGATTTCCAGTTAGGTTATTAGACCATCTACTGACCACCCTTTTTGTAATTGCGATTGTAATTGGGCTACAGACTGTCGGGGTAGTATTGATGAGCGCCATGATCATTGCACCCGGCGCTGCTGCGAGGCAATGGACCGATCGATTGGGCCGAATGATCATTTTAGCGGGCATTTTTGGCGCCATATCAGGGGTAGGAGGGGCCATAACGAGTAGTCTCATTCCGGCATTGCCGACGGGGCCGACTATTGTTTTGATCGTAAGCATCATCGTGATGATTTCTTTGCTATTTGCTCCCAACAGAGGATTGGTATTTAGGAAGATTCGAGATTGGCAGGCAGGAAAGCGGCTTCGAGTAGACGCAGTTTTGGTGGATTTGTATACGCTCGCCTCTCAACATGCGTCGGCTGAATATCCTCATTCTGAACGGGTTTTGGACGTTATGTCGACCATTTCGGGCCCTGCCCGCCGGACTTTGAAGGTGCTTAATGACCTTGAGTTAGCCAAACCCATTGATTCGACACACTGGAGCTTAACTCCGGAAGGGGTCCTGCGCGCGGAACGGGTTATTGAGCGACAATTTGGAGGTGGATCATGAGCGCATCTGCTGAAATCCAACTGATTGCTGTGGTGGTCGCTGTAACATGCGCTTTACCGGGGGTGTTTTTGGTATTGCAACGCATGTCCATGATGAGCGATGCCATCAGTCATGCCATTTTACCTGGGATAGTGATTGCCTTTTTTATAACGGGCGATCTAAGCTCCCCATGGATCATTTTAGGAGCAGCAGCCGGCGGGCTTTTAACCGTGGCACTGGTAGAATTGCTCAGAAAAACGGGCCTGTTGAAGGAAGACGCTGCAATAGGCATCGTTTTCCCAGCCCTTTTTAGCGTTGGCGTGATATTGATTGCGCAATACGCAGGCGACGTTCATTTGGACATTGACGCCGTGTTGCTGGGTGAATTGGCATTTGCACCCTTTGACCGCATCATGGTGGGCGGCATAGATATAGGGCCAAGGGCGCTTGTAGTAATGGGAGTTATTCTAGCGATTAACCTGGGTTTTATTTCGGTGTTTTTTAAAGAATTGAAGCTCATTTCGTTTGATCGCGCACTCGCCGGCGCTCTTGGGTTTGCGCCCGCTCTTCTGCATTACGTGTTGATGGGGTTGGTCTCTGTGACTGCCGTCGGCGCCTTTGATGCCGTTGGTTCGATATTGGTCGTTGCGCTTATGGTAGCCCCGCCAGCGTCCGCCTACTTGCTGACTGATGGACTGAAGCCCATGGTCGTGGTCTCGGTGTTAATTGGAGCTGCGTCGGCGATTTCTGGATATTGGTTGGCTCATTGGCTGGATGCTTCGATCGCAGGCGCCATGGCAAGCATGACGGGAGTGCTTTTCTTAACCATATTAATCACGGCCCCGCATAGAGGGTTGTGGTCCGTTCGCAAGAGGAGATCAAATCAAAAGCTGCAATTTGGTCGCAAGATGTTGGTCATCCATCTTTACAATCACGAAGGGCTTCCGGAAGCGCAGCAAGAATGTAGAATGGATCACTTAGAGGACCATCTGCGTTGGGATCATACTTTTGCTACCCGCGCAATTCGTTCTTCCCTGCAAAATGACTATATAAAGCAGCAAGGACCCTTGTTAATCTTGACTGAATTAGGTCGCGATTTAGCTCGAACTTCGCTCGTAGAATTTTAGCCTTTCTTAATTGTATTTGTTAGGTTTACGTTCTGCTTGCAGAAGTGATAAAAAGTCCGTTTACTGTGACTTCAGGGCGAAAAAAAAGTAAAAAAAGTTTTTTTAATTACCAACGCAAAAATACAGTTTTTTCTCGTTCAACGTAGTACAAAAAATAGTATCTCTCGGCTAGAGTATCAAAATGATGCGTTAAAGCCGCCTTTGATATCATTTCCGAACAAACAAACTGCGCAGACTAGACGTGTTCCGCGAGGAATAGCAACAGATGATGAAAATTAAAGCTACCGTTTTTGCACTATTGCTGACTGTCATGGCGGCCTCGAGTGCGCTCGCCGCGACTAGACACGTCGCTCCAGGGGGATCTGCTACTTTTCTAGCTGCACATGGACCTTCTCCCTTGGCCATTGGCGACCCCAACAATTGTAAATATATTGCCGATCCTTGCCCTTTCATTGCTTATGCACATGGAGTAGCTGATCAGGGTGATACCATTTTGTTGGCTGTGGGTGCGTATCCCGGCGTTGCGGCGACTGATATTACTAAAGATTTTATCACAATTAGTGGTCCAATTACATTAACGGGGGTTCCTCCAGCAACTGGAATAAGAGTTGGAAACCTTTTAGGCGCCTGTGGTGCACCTGAGGCGTGTATTGTTGGTACTGGGTCTTACGTTTTGGGAATTGCCGCGAACAACGTCACCATCGAGAACCTCAGTATATCTGGAACTACAGGCTTCACATGGGCTGGGGCGCTTTCAACCAATGTCGAAGATGACGTGATCGGACGCCAAGTAGCGGTTCTTGTGAATGGTCAGATGGCATCAGGTCGTCACACCGTGACGTTCAATGCTTCGAACCTACCGAGCGGAATGTATCTCTATAGATTGAGTACTCCGACAGGAGTCATTACTCAAAAAATGATTCTGTTCAAGTAACAGACATTGACATTTTGAGTGTCCTTTTTAGGGGCGCTGGCCGTTGGCCAGCGCCCCTTTTTATGTTTAATGAATTTTACGAATTGTCGCAAAAAGTGCCCAAAATGATGCAAAATCGGCCAATATTATTAAATAAATAAATAACTGAACGCAAAAACGCAAAAATCTATCGTTCCCTACTTCGGTCAGAGCAACGATGAACCAACCGCCTCATTCGCTCAAGACCATTTTCCAAACACACTTCTTAAAAGAAGAAATCACGAGGGAGCGCTGTAAGCTTCCCTGAAGTCGGTGAATTCGAAAGTGGAGAAAAGCTCTTACTTTCGAAAAATGAACAAATCCCGATTCAGTGAGACAAAGATTGTCTCCACCATAAACCGCAATGAAGGCGGTGAAAAAGTCAAAGATCTATGCCGAGAACTCGGAATCAGTGAAGCAACGTTTTACACGTGGAAGTCAAAGTATGGCGGCCTGAACGTAAGCGAGCTGAAACGCATCAAAGAACTCGAACAGGAGAATGCTAGACTGAAGAAGATGTACGCGGAATTGTCTCTGGTCCACGATGCCTTTAAAGACGCTGTCGAAAAAAAGCTCTAGGCCCTGACGAAAAGAAAACCTTGGTCATGCACATGAGGCAAGAACACGGTGTGAGCATTCGGCAGGGCTGTAAGACGGTGGGTTTGGCCGACAGTACATACCGCTATCAAAGACGGGAAAAAGATGATGCTGAGATTATCGACGCATTGGGTACACTCATCGAGAAGCATCCATCTGTGGGGTTCTGGCAGTCTTTTTACCGACTTCGATTACAAGGTCGTGAATGGAATCACAAACGAGTATATCGTGTCTACACATCGCTGGGGCTCAATATCAGGCGAAGAGCCAAGAAACGGCTTCCAGCGCGCGTCAAACAACAGTTATTCCAACCGGAGGCACCGAACCAAGTCTGGAGTCTGGATTTTATGCATGATAGCCTGTGGAACGGGAGGACCTTCCGGATGCTTAACGTGATCGATGATTACAACCGTCAAGTGCTTCGCATTGAAACAGACACCTCACTGCCGACCCTGCGGGTTATCAGGGTTCTCGAACAACTCAAAGAGGTTCGAGGGCTACCAAACATGATCCGCGTTGACAACGGACCGGAGTTTATCAGTCACCGACTCGATGCCTGGTGCAAAGACCACAAAATCACACTGGCTTTTATCCAGCCAGGCAAACCAACTCAAAACGCCTATGTAGAACGATTCAATGGGAGTATTCGCCGCGAACTACTCAACGCCTACGTATTTAGAACCCTAAATGAGGTGAAAGAGAAAGCCTTCCAGTGGCAAGAAGACTACAACCACCACCGACCTCATAAATCGCTCGGCTACCGGGCACCTATTGACGTCGTACCTTAACCAAAAACCTCTACTTTTGAATGCCCCGAAAAATGGGGAAGCTTACAAATGAATGGTAGGTCGTCTTCTCCCATCGTTTTTACAAACGTATTCAAAATAGCCAGATTCAACGGGGAGTTGCCAAAAGTTTCTTCGCGAAACGCTAGGGCCTGTTGGAGACTAGATCGCAGCTGATCAAAGGTGAACGGCTTAGAAATAAACGCGTCCATTCCGGCGTCAATGCAGCGACGTTCATGAGTGGAGTCTGCGTTAGCCGTAACAGCAATGATTAAGGTTCTTCGCTGCAGTCCGGATTCGTTTTTCCGAATAGCCATGGTTGCCGCAATTCCGTCCATCACAGGCATCATCATATCCATAAGAATAAAAGAATATGGCTTCAGAAGAGACATGTGAACCGCTTGCTCCCCGTCAGATGCCAAATCAACCGAATACCCCATTTTTGTCAGCATGTGCTGCATGACGCGCTGATTAACAAGGTTATCTTCAGCAATCAGAATATGTTCACTTCCTTTCAACTCCAATCTGCAACTCATCAAGAAAAATTAAAGGCAATACAAACTCTCAGGAGTATCGACTTTTGAGATGCAGACATTAAGGGCACCGGAAGTTTAAGTACCTAAATGCCGTTTGCGTCATGTAGATAGCACCGCACTCCAAATTAGGCGGTCAAGGCGCGTTCACGGGCCATTCGTTGGTCAACGGCGCGTCTGTATACCGACATGAAAAAGCCCAGCGTAAGGATGATAAAACCAATCCACACGAGGCTAATGAACGGTTTTTCGTAGGCTTGAACAACCACCCAATCCTCGGGAGTAATCGAGACGCCCTCAATACCCAAGACGATGGTGCCCGAGTCCACGTTCATTCCAGTAAATGCTATCGTGAGATCCCATTCTGTGATGGTATTTTGAACAAATTCAACCGAACGATCTTTTTGAATGAGGTAAATTGGACGCACTTCCTTTACGATTCCCGAGTTTTGTTGGGTCACTCGGATAATGGCGCCCACGGCCACTTCAGTTGAGTCGGTGACGTATTTTTTGTCTATCGTCAGATCATAATCAACAAATTCGAGCAAGTATTCGCTATTTCCAATTAAACTTGAATCTCCGCGCGCAATTGTAATCTGGCCGCCATTCTTACCCGAATCAAACATAATGTTGGGCGAGACCGCTACAAATATGTCTTTCTCAATGAATTTTTTAATGTCTGGATTTTGAATCCATTGGCCCTTGTTCGATTCGTACACAACCGGCGCCAGGTCAAATGAGCGGCCCTTTGGATCTGTGAAGGACAAGAGGTAAGTAGGTAACCCTTCTTCGCTCGTACCATGGCCGGTATATGAAACGGTGTACCCTTGGATATTTAATGTCTGTCCCAGTTCCAAGACAAAATTGTCTCGCGTTTCGCCCATCTGGACGCCTGTTTTACCAATTGGATTGTTCAACCCGCTCGAAGTCACGATGCCCAAGACGAATATGGCGAATCCGACGTGAGCAGTCGCTCCACCTGCTAATCGAAGATTACCTTTTGCAATCTTCCAAAGCACCTCACCATTTCCAAAAAGGGCGAAAAAAGCAACAAAAACCAATATGAGCAAGAGCAAATAGGGACCATGAACAGCCCAGGACTCGGTCAATGAACCAAGTAAACTCGCTGTGTTTCCGGTAGCAACGGTGCTTGAGGTCCCTGACATGGCAGCAGCCTCGGCCGCCCGGAGCCGAAAAGGACTCAACAAGAACAAAACAATGGTGGCAATCGCAGCTAAAACAATTGGTTTAAAAAGGACTTTATTGACGTTTTCGACCGTCATTTTATTCCACCAAAAAAGCTGTCCAAGCCCTGCCAAGAACAAGAACATGATGGTGAGCGGAAGCGACCATTTGTTGTAAAAGGCGAGGGGGACCGTAGAAGGATTGTCCCTGAAAATGCGTCCAAGAATCGGGGCGCTGGTGCCCAGCAAAACAACGGTGGCGACGGCAACAACGAGCATGGCGCCAGCAAATATCATGAACTCCCGAGAGAGCATTTCAGGCTCTTTACCGGGCTTTGGAAGTTCTCGCCAGCGTGCCAAAAACAGACCGTACCCCAATATGGCCATCGACAACATCCAGATCAGGAGCTGATTGTACAGACCCAGGTCCACGAATGAATGGACGGATAGGTCTCCTAAAATGCCACTTCGAGTCAAAAACGTGGAGTAAACGACCAAAATGTAGGCGGAAATCGTCAGGAAGAAAGACGCTTTATGGCTATGTCCCGATCGTTTTTGAACGATCATCGTGTGGACTGCAGCGATACCCATAAGCCATGGTACCATAGAAGAATTCTCAACTGGATCCCATGCCCAGTAGCCGCCAAAACTAAGCGTGATATAGGCCCAATATCCACCCAATGCAATTCCAATGCCTAAAGTTGAGACGCCAAATAACGCCCAAGGAAGAGCAGGGCGGACCCAGTCGTGGTAATTTCGTTTCCACAACGCGGTGATTGCGAAAGCAAACGGCACAATCATGGAAGCGAATCCGGAGAATAAAATTGGCGGATGAATGACCATCCAATAATTTTGAAGCAGATCGTTCAGCCCTTGACCATCCGTGGGAATAATTCCCGCCTGAATCATGGGCGCGGTTGGAAATTTTTCTAGCAACGTCGCAAAAGGGGAAGCTCCAATTTCCAGTGGTCCAAATTGAAGACCTACGATCATGGAAATCAAAAACACCTGACAAAGCGCTATAATGGCCATTACGGGCGCTTCGTACTCTCTAGCCCACTTAATTACGGACAAACCAACTACTGCATTCAGAATAATCCAAAGAAGAAAAGACCCCTCTTGTCCAGCCCAACTGGCTGCGACTAGGTAATCAAGGGGTAGTTCGAGGGACGTATTCTCGTACGTATATGCATACTGAAACTGATGCGTGACGTTTAGAAAAACCAATATGCCAAAAGCAGTAAGCATCGAAACAGCAAGCGCCCACCAAGAATAGCGGCCGATTCGTTTCCATTCCGTCGCGCCATCTCCTAGCCCCGAAGCACGTAAAAAAGAGAGCCCGGAAAGCACTCCGGACACCATGGCGATAAGAATTAGAAGCTTTCCAATCGTTCCCAGCATAATCATTCTACAGGATTCGTGGAGACCTAAACGAAGCGATTCAAGCCAACTATTTGTATTTGGCAACTGAACTCAGTTTTCACAAAATAGGCTTGCAAGTGTTTCCACCATTGCGACCGCCGGATGAAACTGCCAAATTCATACCTTATTGGCTCGTATCGACAAGGTAACGCGCAAAAAAATAGCACTCACCCGCCCCGAGGTGTCGAAGAACCTTTTCAATCGACACGGTGGGAGCCGCTCAACCTCTTTCGAGATCCTCTGTTGCATCCTTCCGAGGAAGGGCGTACCCCGAAGGGTTGAGGCCTGTCGGCCAAGACTGAAGGGTGGCTCCCGCAAAGCAAGTATTAAGGTTCTTACTGTGTCAGGACGGGCAGTGCACCGGCGCCATCACGAGTACGGCGCACTGACAATATAACGATGCAACCAATCGGGGGCACAAGAATTAGTGAAGATCTTTGGGGTAAAATTAGTGCCGACGGCACCTTCCCGCTCTTATTTCGCCAGCCGCTTTATTTTGCTAGCCGCTTTATTTTGCTAGCAAGGCCCGGGAGAGCTTGCGTTCCATTTTGTTCAGTTCGGCGTTAATGTGCTCTCCGGGGTCAAGGGTCGACGACCTTTCAACAAAAAGCTCTTCGGTTAGCGCGAGACCTGTAATTACCGCCGCTGTCAGATCTGACTGTTCCGGATGCGCCAGTTTGAAGGCTCGCATCTTGGAATCGAGGTATTCAGCCATTTCGAGCGTGGCCAATTCGTCTTCCTGTGTTACACGAAGAGTATAGTCTTTACCAAGGAAACGGACTTTTAAAGGTTTGTGGTCAGCCATAATGAGATTTTCAGACTATGTGCGTAAGATAGATAGTACACATTGGAACGTAATGAAGGTGTGATGAGCCGTTAGAATTAAGCATCTTCCGCAGATTCATCGTCTACAATCGCTTCTTCTTGTTCAATGTACCGATTCACAACGCGAATATAGGACTCGAGTTTGGCCTGCAAATCGGCAGGTTTTTCCGAAAAAGTAACTGAGGCTCCTTCAGAAGTCGAATTGCCTCGCTGCCGAAGAGCATCCATTTCGCGGTGCAGCTGATGGTTTTCTTCCCGCAACCGGTATAATTCTTTCGAAGCCAAATCGATTCGAATACGAAGGCTTTCTAGCGATCGCGTTCCTTTCAGGTGGACGGAACCGCGAGTACGTGACGCTGCAACTTTCGGATCAACCTCAGGAGGTTTGAACATAGATTGCTGGCCTGGTAGCTCTTCTGGAGTTCCTTCAGGTTTGATTGAATCCATAATTGAATGATGAATTTGACATCTTCGTTTTCCTGAATGTAATAACCGGAAAAGCGAGGACGTATTCCAATGGGTGCCGGTCCTAATTTAGCGTCAATCTAACGAAGTTGCGCGTCAAAATCACCTTCAAGTGCTTTAAGCACTTTAGAAACAGCACGGTCTACGTCGTTGTCTCGCAGGGTTCGATCGGATCCAAACCTCAAACCAAACGCCACGCTCTTCTTAGAAGGATCGATTCCTTTACCCTCATACAAATCAAATACCTGGACAGCCTTAAGGAGCGGTTGTCCTGCGCGGGTTATGGTCTCAAGAATGGGCCCTACGGCTTGATCTCGGCCAATCAACACTGCAAGATCTCGTTCTACGACGGGAAACCGACTTATGGCTTCGTATCGCACTTGAGATTGGCTGGCTGTCATATCGGATATTGCAGTCCAATCTAATTCTGCCATCAATGTGGAAGACCGAATATCGTAAGGTTTTGTCGCCGAATTCGAAACCCTGGCAATAGTGCCAATCCATCTTTTTCCGGACAGCACATCTACGCCAAACGAAAATAGTGGATCGGGTTTGGAGTCGATGAATCTAATATTGGATAATCCGACGGCGCTTAGAACCAGTTCAATTGTTCCTTTTAAGTCAAACAGGTCAACTTCGCGGCCTTCGCCGTACCATCCTTGTGCGGACCAGTTTCCCGAGCTGATCAATATGAGGGATTCGATTTCGGTGTAGTCTCCAACAAGGGAAAGATTGGTCTTTTTCTTGGAATGAACCCGGCCAAACTCGAACAGTCTCAATGCTGTTTGACCGTGGTTTTGGTTGTGTCCCACTACTTTTAACATTCCAGGTAACATGGAAGGTCTCAATGTAGACATCTCAGTGGTTATGGGATTTAATGTGAGAACGACCTCGCCTTTAAACCTGCCGGCTGGAAGCGAACTCGAATTGAAAGCTTCAGAGGTGGAGGAGGGGAGCATTGAATTGGTGTAGGTTTCCCTAAATCCGGATCCTGCCAAGACATCTCGAATCCGTTCACGCTGCAATCTGGTATTTGAAACGCTAGGAATGAAGTTTGGAACGCGAGAGTGTGATGGTTCGGGGATGTTATCGAAGCCATATAAGCGAGCGATTTCTTCGATCACGTCAATTTCTCGTTCAACGTCTGGTCGAAACGAGGGGACGGTAACTTCCCATTCTTTTGGCTCCGAGGAAAGTTCTCTCACCTCAAATCCGATGGCTTTCACTAACCTAACCATTTCGTCGGGAGCAATTTCTACTCCAACAATTTTTCCTACCCTTGAAGCCCTAACCTTCACGGTGCGCGATACGTGAGGAACTGGATGGTTGTCAACCATGCCATGGACGAGCTCGCCACCTGCCAATTCGACCATAAGTTGGGCGGCCCGCAGGGCCGCCCAAGCCTGGCCTTTAGCGTCAATTCCGCGCTCAAATCGATACGAAGCATCCGTTTGCAACTGAAGCGCTTTCGAAGTCCGTCGAATGGAGGAAGGATCGAAATAAGCGCTCTCAATAAGGACATTGGTGGTTTTGTCTGTGACCTCAGAGTTTTCACCACCCATAATTCCGGCAATCGCCACTTCACGCTCTCCATCACAAATCATCAGGGTACCGCTTGGCAATTCTCGTTCTTTAGAGTCCAGCGTGGTAAATGTTGTAAGGCCCTTCGTGGCTTTTACAATGATTTGACCACCGGCCACCTGATCAAAGTCGAATGCGTGCAAAGGTTGACCACATTCGTACATCACGAAATTTGTAATGTCTACGATAATATTGCGCGGACGAAGACCAATGGTCGTCAATCGTTGCTTCATCCACTCTGGCGATTCCTGAATTACAACGTTTTTAACCAACACACCGGTATATCGAGAACAGAGTTCAGGTGCCTCAATCGAGATTTTAACTTGTTCTGACGCGGCACCACCAACGCTCGGAATATCAACGCTAGGACGAACAACAGCCGCACCGGTAAGCGCAGCAACATCTCTAGCAATCCCAAGGTGGCTTATCGCGTCCGGTCTATTTGGCGTGATGGAAATATCAATAGCGCAATCAGACAACGACGATCCACGAGCACTTAAATAGGCAACAAATGATGTGCCCACGGCAGCAGTCTCGTCCAAAACCATAATGCCCGAGTGATCGCCCCCCAGGCCTAATTCGTCCGACGCGCAAATCATCCCTGAGGACTCTTCTCCGCGTATTTTTGCTTGTTTCATAACGACGGGAGCCGTTACAGAAGGGTCCTCGCGCGTGGGAAGCTGTAGGGTCGTTCCAATGGTCGCTACCGCCACGTGTTGCCCGGGGGCCACGTTCGAAGCGCCACACACAATTTGAAGAGGCAGTTCTGCGCCCACGTTGACCATACAAACGGATAACCGATCCGCATTGGGATGAGGTCGTTTCGATTCTACTAAACCAACCACGACACCTTCAAAGGTGCTTCCTAATTTTTCAACAGACTCCACCTCTAAACCGCACATGGTTAATTGGTCGGCGAGTTCATTTGCCGACAGCCCATGGTTGATGTAGTCCGAAAGCCAATTTGTACTAATTATCATTTTCGTAGCGTGCTCGCCAGTTGGCAGAAAGCAATTTTAATGAACCGAGCTTCAAGGGCAGGATCTCTAGCTAAATTGTTCAAGGAAACGGACATCGTTTTCGTATAAAATCCGGATATCTTCGATTCCGAACCTGAGCATTGATATGCGCTCGATGCCCATTCCAAACGCGTAACCCGTGTATTTTTCCGAATCGATCCCTAAACCTTCCAGTACGTTAGGGTCTACCATTCCGCAACCCATTATTTCCATCCAACGTCCGCCATCGGGGAGATTTGCATCTTCCCACCAAATGTCAACTTCAGCGCTAGGCTCCGTGAAAGGGAAAAAACTGGGTCTAAATCGCATTTTGACGTTCTCCCCAAACATCGTCCTTGCGAAAGCGTGTATAATTTGTTTGAGATTGGCCATGGTGACCCCCTCATCAATGTACAGACCCTCTACCTGATGGAAGAGGCAGTACGATTTGTACGAAATTGCCTCGTTACGATATACCCGGCCAGGTACAATGACGCGTATCGGCGGTTTCTTATTTTCCATCACGCGGATTTGAACCGGTGATGTGTGCGTACGAAGTAATATCCCACTATGTACATGGGAGGGGGCTTCTATAAAAAAGGTATCCTGCATGTCGCGAGCAGGATGATCCGGAGGAAAATTTAAGGCCGAAAAGTTGTGCCAGTCATCCTCAATTTCCGGGCCTTCGGCCACTTCGAAACCGTAACTCTCAAAAACTCGAGTAATGAGTCTAAGCGCTTGGGTAATTGGATGAAGGCTTCCTTTTGCAGCTACTCTGCCCGGAAGGGTCAAATCAGGAACTGGTCCACTAGATTCTTCACCCGCTGAAAACTGAACAGTTGCCGATTCAATTCGAGCCTCAACAAGCGCTTTTGCTGCATTGATTTCTTGGCCGAAATGTTTCTTATGCTCGTTCGCGACTTCCGGAATCCTTTTTAGGAGGGCAGTTATTTGTCCTTGTTTCCTACTCAGAAATCGGATTCGATATTCGTCTACAGCTTCGATGGAGTCCAGAACGGACTCCTGAATTTCGTGCTGCAACTCTTTGAGTGCGGCAAGTGCTGCTTCTGCAGAATGGTTTTTAGGGTCGCTCATGGTGTTGAGGCTGTTTGACCTAGCTATAAAAAAAATCCCGCCTGACCGTTGAAGGAGGCGGGACTTTCTAATTCGTGCGTGTCAGACTTCTCCGAGCAGCACCACCTTCAACATTTTATCGGGTAGAGCTGCTGCTAAATCGTTCTAACGAATGCATTTGACTGGCCATTGTGTTGGTCTTGGAAAATGCACTAAGCGGATTTCTGAACAACCGCTGCAAATGCCCCTGGATCGTGCATCGCAAGATCGGCCAATACTTTACGGTTCAATTGAACGTCAGCTTTTCTAAGAGCGCCCATCAACTGGGAATACGTTGTACCGTTTAGACGAGCACCAGCGTTTATGCGGGTGATCCAAAGACGGCGGAACATGCGTTTGCGTGCTCTACGATCCCGATATTGATACGTTAGGGCTTTCTCTACAGCGTTTTTTGCTACTGTATAGACGTTTTTACGACGTCCCCAGTAACCTTTAGCCATCTGCATTATCGCTTTGCGACGGTGACGGGCGGCTACTCTATTTTTTGCGCGAGGCATAGTATACTATCAGTCTTTATTGCTCTTGAAACCCTGTTCAGTTATTTGAGAGGGTGGCGAATTTTCTAGCCGTTGATGAGTTTTCTCATCCGTGGCTCATCTACCGCGGATACCAAAGTGGTACCACGAAGATTACGTTTCCTTTTTGGGGATTTTTTGGTCAGAATGTGACTAGCAAAAGCTTTTTTTCGCTTCAAACGACCTGTTCCGGTCAATGTGAAACGCTTTTTAGCGCCGCTATTCGTTTTCATCTTAGGCATAATGGGAGCCTTTTTGGGCCCCCGTGAGGGCCAGTTACATAAATGAGGGCCAATTACACTTGTTCTTATGCATCATCCGTTTGCAATGAATACTGCCTGCGGAAATGGCTGAGCCTCAAAAACTACGAAATATGAGCGCATCCTGCAAAATAATTAACCCACAAAATGGCCAATTTCTGTTGGAAATTCCGTGAATCAGACAAGAACGCTATACGAAATCTTGTTAACTCGGCTTCTTCATAGTCGAACTTAAGATGGTGGTCATACGACGACCTTCCATTTTCGGGGCTTGATCTATCTTGCAAACGTCTTCGAGTTCAGAGATAAACCGTACCAAAACATCCATTCCGTGATCTTTATAGATGATGTCTCTACCGCGGAACTGGACGTACGCCCTTACTTTGTGTCCTGCTGTTAAAAAAGCGTGCGCATGTTTTGTTTTGAAGTCGAAATCATGGGTATCCGTATGGGGGCGGAACCTGATTTCCTTCATTTCAATAGTGTGCTGCTTTTTTTTGGCTTCTTTTTCCTTTTTCTGCTGTTCGTACCGAAATTTTCCAAAATCCATGATTTTGCAAACCGGAGGTACAGCATTAGGCGAGATTTCTACCAGGTCCAATTCCTGTTCTTCTGCCATTTGGATGGCAACTTCAGTCGGATATAATCCGTGGTTGCCTTTTGGATCGACCACGCGGACTTCTGTAGCCCGGATCCGGTCGTTCATTCGAATTGTTGTTTTTGCGATGACTATTTAAGGGTCTATTAGCGATGATGGACGATAAAATTCTAGAACGTGTGTAGAACCACAAAAATGCAATTATGATTCAACCTATAACAAGGATATCGAACAGAAGGGGATGAAATCAACTAATTGGCACCAGTTGCCTTTTTTATTTCAACTTTTGCAGAGGCAATAAACTCAGCCAGGCTGAGAGATCCCTGATCTCCGTCTCCATGGCGGCGCACCGAAACAGTGTCAGACTCCATTTCTCGCTCTCCAATCACGAGCATAAATGGGACTTTCTGCATTTCCGCAGAACGGATCTTATAGCCTACTTTTTCATGCCTCAGGTCGCATTCTGCTCTCAAGCCCTCATTTTTTAATTCTTGAGTTATTTTGGCCGCATAGTCATTGAACGATTGTCCGACCGGAAGAACTTGAACTTGGACCGGGGCCAACCAGGCAGGGAAGTTTCCTCCACAATGTTCAATCAGAACACCAATAAAGCGTTCGAGAGAACCAAATGGGGCCCTATGGATCATTACAGGTCGATGTTTTTGATTGTCGTCACCGATATATGTAAGATCAAACCTTTCTGGGAGATTATAATCGAGCTGCACGGTGCCAAGCTGCCATTCGCGGCCAAGGGCGTCCTTAACCATGAAATCTAGTTTCGGGCCATAAAATGCAGCCTCGCCCTGTTCTTCAATGGCTTCTAATCCCATTTCTGAAGCCGCTTCCCGGATTGCTTGTTCGGCTGCATCCCATGCGGCGTCTTCCCCAATATATTTTTCAGTATTTGCTGGGTCTCGGAGAGAGATTTGTGCTTTGAAATCAGTAAATGAAAGGGCAGAAAGGACCTTCAATGTGAGAGCGATCACATTCTTGAACTCCTCTTTTACCTGACTTGGCATACAAAAAATATGCGCATCGTCTTGAGTAAAACCTCGCACTCTAGTCAAACCGCCCAATTCGCCCGATTGTTCGTAGCGATAAACCGTACCGAATTCTGCATATCGAACGGGTAGTTCACGGTACGATCTAGGTCTATCGTTGTAGATCTGGGTGTGATGAGGGCAGTTCATGGGCTTGAGCAGGTAGCCTTCATCTTTCTCCACGTCTTCCATCATGGGTGGAAACTGAGAGTCACTATAATAGGGGTAGTGGCCACTTATTTTGAACAGCTCAAGCCTTGCAATATGAGGGGTGACCACCGGTTCGTAGCCACTCTTTAGTTGTTCTTGTTTCAAGAATTCAGACAATAAGTCCCGTAAGCGAGCGCCTTTCGGCAACCACAACGGAAGACCAGGACCTACCAAATTGGAAAACGTGAACAGTTCGAGTTCCTTTCCCAGCTTTCGGTGGTCTCTTTGACGAGCCAATTCAAGCAACTCCAGATAGTCGTCCAGTTCTTTCTTCTTCGCAAACGTAATTCCGTACAACCGGGTGAGTTGGTTGCGAGACTGATCTCCGCGCCAGTATGCGCCAGCGATGTTGAGAAGTTTGGTATACTTCATCGAGCCAGTCGAAGGCACATGCGGCCCGCGGCATAGGTCAGTGAATTCGCCTTGGGAATAGAACGTAATCGTTCCATCTTCCAAGTCCTCCAAGAGCTCAAGCTTGTACTCGTCTTGTTTCTCGGTGAAATAGGCAATGGCATCCGCCTTGCTCACTTCCTTACGTACGTAGTTGGAATTTTGCTTAGCCAACTCGGCCATTTTTTTTTCAATGGCTCCGAGGTCTTCCGTGCCAATGGTTCGATCCCCAAGGTCTACATCGTAGTAGAAGCCTTTTTCAATAGCAGGGCCTATCCCAAACTTTACACCTGGATATAGAGATTCTAACGCTTCTGCCATTAGGTGGGCAGAAGAGTGCCAATACGTCGCCTGACCTTCGGCATCCCGCATTGTAAAAATTTGAATACTGCTGTTTTCTTCTATTGCACGAGACAGATCTCGAGTTGCACCGTCGACCCCAATGGCAACAGCCATTCGAGCTAGCCCCTCCGAAATGCTTGAGGCAACCTCATTTCCTGTCACACCGCGATCGAATTCGCGGGTTGAGCCGTCAGGAAAAGTAAGTGTAATACGGTCGGACATAGCTGCAGCTGTGAGTTTGTAATTGAAAATCTAATACACACGAAGACCTTTTAATAAATAAGGCCCTCCAATATAGATGGCCCCGTAATATATAAGGCCCTCTAATATATAAGGCCCTGTAATATATAAGGAAGGGAATCAATCGACGGCGAATATTAGTTGGATTTAATCGTTCCATCCAAAATTCCTTTCAACCACAGTTCTGACCCTTTTAAAGCGGGAGTATAACTTGAAATGGCCGTGTGAGAAAAATTATCTACCGGCGCGAATACGATAGGTGTACATCACGTTCTACCTCAGCAAATGGAAAAACCTCATCGATATGGCTATGAATCATATATTTTGGGACGATTGCAGTCCCTTTCGGTAAACCAATAACTGGGTCCGCCGCGATGCTTGAAAAAAAGACATAAGATTTGCGGGTTCAGCCCGCACTGAATTGTGAACTTGAGGTTATGTTGAACCCCAAATTGGGTCCGCACAGTATAAACGGTACGATTCTTTTCGGAGCCTAAAGACAATAATTGAGTTAGGCCGTCGTTTTCATCCCATAAAGGCTTTGATTTTGCTCCTAAATGGAATTGAAAGTCTCGTCACATCGTCTAACTGACATCATGAAAAAACTACTACTGCTACTCGTCGCCCTCACCCCAATAGCTGCTTTTGGGCAGTCTGGCATGGTTACCTACGAACAAATCGTAAAAATTGAAATAGACCTTCCCCCTGAGATGGAATCTATGAGGGCGCAGATCCCGGCCGAGTCGAAAAGTTCGATGATCTTGTATTTCAATGAGATGGAATCGTTGATGAAGGCGGCACCCCAAGACGAGTCGAAAAAAGACAATGAAGTTCGATCGGGTAGAGGCGAAATGTTTATTTCCATGGCACGGGGGCAGACAGCAGAAAATGAGACCTACATGAATCTCGAAGAAGGTACTGTTACCGAAAAACGTGATTTCATGGGCCGAACCTTTTTAATAGGAGGAGATCAGCCAACGTATGCCTGGAAAATGACGGGAGAGCAGAGCGAATATCTCGGATATTCAGTTCAAAGAGCGACCGCGATTCGCGACTCTACTACTATCGATGCTTGGTTTAGCCCAGAAATTCCAGTTTCAGCAGGTCCTGAACTTTTTACCGGATTACCGGGAATGATACTGGTATTGAGTATTGACGATGGTAAAATTCAATATGCAGCTACAACAATTAGTCTGGAAGGTGTAGGAGAAAACGGTATCAAAGCACCGAAGGAAGGGAAAAAAATCTCCCGCGCGGAATTCGAAAAAGTTGTCGAAGAGAAAACTAAAGAAATGAAAGCTCAATTCGGTGGCAGAAGTGGTGGTGCCGTCCACATAATGAGGCACTAGCTCAAGCTCGATGGGCAAAAGCCCACCCTTTTTTACATCCCCATTTTTGGTTTAATATGTTTATTTTTCTTCAACGACAGTTTCGCCGTTTAGTCTTTTGTGCATCTGTCTTCGTATTGACCGCTTCAAGCTATCAGGTTTCAGCTCAGTCTAACCGATTTGATGTGACAGGTTCGGTTACCGATTCTCTGGGCGTTGGGCTTCGTGGCGCAACAGTTGTTGCATTAACCCAAGCCGACTCCATTTTAACAAAATTTGGGACTACTGCGGCAAACGGTTCCTTTTCGATTAAGCGCGTACCTGAAGGAAAATATATCCTCCAAGTCACGTACGTTGGATTTCAGACGTACCGCAAAAACTTTGATCTTACTGCTGCCAGTTTTGATGCTGGTCAAATCAAATTGGAAGAATCCGTCGGTGAGATGGGTGAATTGATCGTAAGCTCAGAGCATATCCCTATGGTTTTTAAGGGTGACACGTTGGAATTCAACGCAGCGGCGTTCGGTGTTAGGCCCAATGCAGTTGTGGAAGATTTGCTTCGTCGCCTACCTGGGGTTGAAGTGGCTGAAGATGGAACTATCAAAGCGCAGGGAAAAGATGTCCAAAACGTGCTAGTAGACGGGAAAGAGTTTTTTGGAAATGACTACAAGGTGGCAACAAAAAATCTCACCGCAGAAGCCATAAGTAAGGTTCAGGTCTATGACAAGCGCTCGGACATGGCCGAGTTTACCGGAGTTGAGGATGGCGCTGAGGAGAAGACAATTAACCTTGAGCTCAAGGAAGACCATAAACAAGGCTACTTTGGCAACATGAGTGGGGGATATAGTGCTGAGGGCCGATATGACGGTCAGGCATCCGTGAACCGATTTAGCAGCACAACGCAGCTTTCGTTTCTTGGAAACCTTAACAATATCAATCGCCAAGGTTTCTCCTTTGGGGACTACATCAATTTTGTAGGTGGAATGGGTAGTGGATCGTTTAGCATGGGGGGAGGTGGCCCACAAATTGGGACCAATCTTTCTGATGGATTTTCTAATACGCTTTCGCTGGGGTTAAATGCAAGCCGTGACTTCGGATCAAAAGTGTCCATTCGCTCAAGTTATTTTGTTTCCAATATCGAAAACGAACAGGATAGAAACGTCCAACAGCAGCAGGTTCTTGGCTCATCCCTAACTTCGTCTTCGCTTCAGAACAGCAATCAAATTAGCGATAATCTGACTCATCGTGGAAACTTAAACGTCAAGTACACCTGGAAAAAAGGGCACGATTTACAGCTTAGGTCCAATTTGACGGCTAGCACATCTTCGCTGTCAAATATTGGATTCAGGGAGACTTCAGGCGGAAGTGGTAGTATTCTAAACAGCAGCCAGACTGATTATTCCTCAAACGGTGACAGGTTGGGCGGCGACGCATCCTTGACGTACCGCAAAAGACTCAATGAGAATGGAAGAAGCCTCGTGGTCGATGCCAGAGCAGATCTAAATGACTCGGAAACGACCGGAGATCTAAATTCGACCACCGGATTGTTTATGCCCGGAGACGTCGCTACGTACGATGAAATTATTCAATATCAATCAAGCCTAGGGAACACGTTGACGCAGACCCAAAAATTGTCCCTAAGCGAACCTTTGGGAAATGGACGATTGATCGAACTTCGAGGAGAACGACGTTCCATCAACGAAGATCAGGACAAAACGGTTTTTGATTTACTCAATGGTGGTCGCACGTTAAACGCTCTCCTTAGCTCAGGGTTAGACCGGACGTATACGTACTACAAGGGCGGTTTAAATTTTACCCAGAATTGGGAAAAAGTATATATGGGCATTGGTGTTGATGTTCAGGAGTCTTCACTCGACGGCAAGATCGCGGACCACAATACCGAGATCAAGAACGGCTATACTAACGTCCTTCCATCAGCAAACGTCCGCTATTCGATTAAGGACGGAATGAGTCTTTTTCTTCGATACAATGCTTCTACAAGGGAGCCTTCGATGACGGAGCTTCAGCCCTTCCCGGACAACAGTGATCCGCTAAACGTGTATTACGGCAATCCTGAGTTAATACCTGAGTATCGCCACAACGCGAATTTGAATTACCATTACTTTGATCAATTCACGTTTGTCAACTTATTTGCCTACGTAAGCGCCAACTATACAGAGAACAAAATTGCACGTTCACGCACGATAGACAGCCAACTGCGCCAGGAAATTACGTCGGTCAATACTGATGGTTATTGGTCGTTTAATGGCTCGGTGCATTTTGGCGCCCCGATTCGGAAGCTGGGAATGAAGTTTAATATTTCGAACAGCGCAACCCTTTCGAAAGGCATTGAGTTTATCAATTCAGTAGAAAATAGTTCAGATATTTTGCGCAATACAGTCGATTTAACCTTGGAAAATCGCACGAAAGACATTTTTGATATCCGAGTAGGTGCGCAATACACGTTTAACGATGTAAAGTATTCGCTTAACAGAAACCAGAATCAGAATTATGTCAATAGAAGCTATAATGCCAATCTGAGTTATTACATCGGTGAGACTTGGGAAATTTCTACTTCCCTAGATTATAGGGTTTACACGCAGCAGCTTTCGGGATCGTCAACCAACATACCGTTGTGGCAGGCCACGATTTCCAAAACATTATTGAATCAGCGTGCTGATCTTCAAATTGTGGGGCTGGATCTGTTGGACAAAAACCAAGGAATCAACTTCTCGAACGTGGGCAACTCCATTCAAGAAGAGCGGATCAATTCCCTGGGCCGTTACATTATGCTCAAATTTGTCTACCGCCTTTCAAAATCGAGTACTCGAGGCGGTGGGATGAAAGTGATGCAGACCCATTCAATGTAGTCGCAGTTATTAAGTAGACAGCTTCGATCGAACATTCATCAACAGGCGAATCAGCATTTCGCCCCGCAAATCATTACGCTCTCGATTTAAAATTCGAATAACGCTGTAAATGGCCGCTCGAATATTGGGTTTGGCAAGGTTGGCTATAGCAGCTT
>CALFHN010000051.1 GCA_937876355.1 uncultured Bacteroidota bacterium
TTAATACCCATTGGTGGCGCCGAGGAAAAAGAGATACACCCCGTAATTCTAAGACGGTACGTAGAATTATGTGGTGGTAACAAAGCCAATATTGTGGTCATTCCCACTGCATCCCGTCTGGCCGACACCGGCTCACTTTACGTTGAACTTTTTGAAAAAATGGGCGCGGAAAATGTCGACTATATGCAGCTAAAAAATCGTAAGGACTGCGAAAGGCCTTCGTATTTATCCCGCCTAGACGAGGCTACCGGGATTTTTATCACAGGCGGTAACCAACTCAGGCTTTCAACAATTGTAGGAGGTACTCCGTTTGCGGACAAACTTAGATACCTGAATGCACACGGTGTACATATTGCGGGGACTTCTGCCGGGGCAGCCGTATTGCCCGAACACATGATTGCTGGAGGTGATGCCGGTCCAACTCCTACACAAGCAGGAGTAACACTCACTCCGGGCTTAGGATTGATCAACACGGTCGTTATCGACCAGCATTTTCGTGAGCGCGACCGGCTGGGACGCCTTTTGACGGCTCTGGCTTACAATCCGTACGCGTGCGGTTTGGGAATCGACGAAGACACCGCCGCTTTTATTGACTCGAAAGGGGTATTGGAAGTTGTCGGAAGTGGTGGTATAACCGTAGTCGATCCGTCAGATTTAGAATATTCCTCTATCGCTGAAATCAGAAAGGGCGAAGTGGTCAGTTTGTTGAACGTCAGATTGCATATACTCGCCGCAGGTGCTCGTTTTGATACCATCACCCGAAAACCGTTTGTATTAGCAGAACTAGAACCAGAAGAAGTGGCATGAAAATACTATCCACTAACGTTTACGTTGGGCCCAATTTGTACGCCCATTTCCCAGTGATTCGCCACGTATTGGATTTAGGCGTTCTTGAAGAGTGGCCGACCGCTCGTTTGGGAGAGGGCTTCATTTCAAAATTATTGGAATTGCTTCCTGGACTCACAGACCATGGCTGTTCGTATGGCGAGCCCGGCGGATTTATCCGGCGAATGCGCGAGGATGAAGGTACTTGGATGGGCCATGTGCTCGAACACGTTTCTATTGAATTACAGATCCAAGCAGGATCAGAAGTGTCTTTTGGACGAACCCGTTCCACCGAAAATCCGGGGGAGTACAATATGGTTTTCCAATACAAACAAAAGGATGTGGGTCTCGAAGCTTCTCGTTTGGGATTGCAACTTCTCAAACAACTCCTGCCAGCAGATGTTAATGCGCAGCTCACCGAACCAGCCCAGGAGGACTTCAATTTCGAGGAAGAGCGCACCGCTTTTATTCGCTTTGCACAACGAAAAGAATTTGGGCCAAGTACGCAGTCTCTTGTGAATGCCGCTGGTGAAAGGGATATCCCGTGGATCAGGCTCAACCAAAACAGTTTAGTGCAGTTCGGTCACGGCAAGTTTCAAAAACGAATTCAAGCCACGATTACAAGCGAAACGAGGCATATTGCCGTCGAAATCGCGTGCGATAAAGAGGACACCCACAAACTCTTGAACGACTTGGGATTACCCGTTCCGCTTCAAGAAATTGTGTACAATGCCCGTCAAGCCGTTTCTGCGGCCGGGCGGATTGGATTCCCAGTGGTTCTGAAGCCGCTAAATGCCAATCATGGTCGTGGCGTTTCGATCAACTTAACCTCTGACGAGGTTGTTCGGGATGCGTTTGAACACGCACTCGAGGTGGGCACTAGTCGAGCCATTATCGTTGAAAGTTTTATTACCGGATACGATCACCGCATGTTGGTGGTTAACAACAAGTTAGTAGCTGTAGCAAAGAGGGTACCAGGCCACGTAAAAGGGGATGGTAAGAGCACAATTGAGCAGCTGGTGGCTATCGTAAATAGCGATCCGAGAAGGGGAATTGGTCACGAAAAAGTCCTTACCCAATTGGAATTTGATAAGGCAGCCGAACAACACCTGTCGGACGCGGGCTATACCCGTCAAACTATCTTGACGGACGGTGAAATTTTGTTTTTGAGGTCAACCGCAAACTTATCTACCGGGGGCACAGCAATCGATCTAACCGATGTCGTTCACCCAGACAACCGAAAAATGGCCGTTCGAGCTGTTTCTGCTGTGGGCCTTGACGTTGGCGGTGTAGATTTTTTAACCGACGATATTTCCCAATCCTACAAAGATGTGGGTGGTGCCATTGTCGAAGTCAATGCCGCCCCAGGTTTTCGTATGCACGTGGCCCCTTCTGAGGGTAAACCTCGTGATGTAGCAGGGGCTGTTATGGACATGCTCTTTCCGAGCGGAACGCCGTATCGGATTCCTATCGCGGGAATCACGGGTACTAATGGGAAAACGACGACTAGTCGCATGCTTGCCCACATTTTGAAGGGCTCGGGACATACCGTTGGAATGACTTCAACAGACGGAGTGTATATCGATGGCCATTTGAGCGTAAAGGGAGATATGACTGGACCCGTCGCAGCACAAATTGTGCTACGAGACCCGTCGGTGGACGTAGCTGTGCTAGAAACCGCGCGCGGTGGACTGCTAAAAAGAGGCCTTGGTTACCGGAAGTCGAATGTCGCAGCCTGCCTAAACATTGCTGCAGACCACCTCGGAATGCGTGGAATCGACACTCTGGAGCAATTGGCCGTGTTAAAGCGCATCGTCGTGGAAGTGGCGCAGGACGTCGCCGTCCTCAATGCTGACGACGAACTTTGTTTAAAAATGGCCGACTATACTCAGGCCAAACGACTTTGCTACTTTACCCTCAACTCGAATCATGAGTTGGTACGTGAACACATTCGAGCGGGTGGCCTGGCTGCTGTGCTCGAACAGGGTATCAATGGTCATATGATTACGCTCTTTGATGGCGGAGCGCACATTCCACTACTTTGGACACATCTTATCCCCGCGACGCTCGAAGGAAAAGCAATCCACAACGTTCAAAATGCACTCTGCGCGGCAGCCATGGCCTATGCGATGGATTGTTCACTCGAAGATATCCGGTTGGGACTAAGAACGTTCGATTCCTCCTTCTTTCAAGCACCGGGTAGAATGAATGTGTTTGACGAACATCCATTTAAGGTCATTCTAGACTACGCACACAACCCTGCTGCCATCGATGCGATGTGCAAGACGGCCCGTCAACTAAGCGTCGCGGGAAGACGAATAGTAGTTTTGGCTGCCCCTGGGGATCGTCGAGACGAAGACATTGACAACATTGCTCGGTTAACTGCTTCCAATTTTGATCTGTACTTTCTCAAAGCGGACGACGATCGCCGGGGGCGCGGATTTGACGAGGTCCCCGAACGAATTCGAGCTGTCCTCTTAGCAGAAGGTGTACCGAATGGCAACATTCAGGTCATTCCAGACGAAAGGGCTTGCCTAGATCAAGCGTTGCGACAGGCCGAACCAGGGGATCTACTGATGGTCTTTGGTGACGACACTACCCGTTGTTGGAAACAGATTATCCATTTTAATTCAGAAGAATCTCCAACGATTCCAGGTGCTACCGCAGGACCCGAAGTAGCGCACCTTCCTGATCTAGAAGAATATGTGTTATCTGACTCGGGGATGAATTTGGTTCGAGATGGCCGCGGTGTCCGCCTAGCGAAAGAGGAAAATGATTAGTGGAACTGCTCGATTCTAGGCGATTGACCGGACCAAATCTTGTTAGCGCATCCCCTGGAGCGCTACTCGATGTGTCGTTTCTGGCCGAAAACGACACTGTTGTCGAACTTTGGAGGGACGAAATTGAGTCTCTGTTAAAGCAAGAAGGTCTACCAGAGATGGATCTAATTGTGAAACCTCGCCAAAATGGCGCTTGGCTGGTTGTAAGCGGGCCCATCGACCAATTGTATGGTCTGATCGATCTCAGTGAGCTGGCGTGGCAAAGAGCGGTAGGGCGTATCACGAACTTCATACCAGAAAAAGAGCTGGGTGAGGCGCCGCCATTGGACCTTGAAGGCATTCTCCAACAGTTGTCGGAAGAATTAAATCCGCCATTAATTGCTCTCCAACAAGCTGCTAAAAGCAAGAACGTTTCTTTCTTTTGGGATGACGATTATGCCTCTCTGGGTATGGGAAAATACGCTCAAACTTGGCCGGTTCGAGAATTACCGCCTCTTTCAGACATTGACTGGTCATCATTTAATGATATTCCGCTTGGTGTTGTAACCGGTACAAACGGAAAATCGACCAACATCAGGCTTTTGTCGTTCATGGCAACGTGCGCGGGATTGATCAGCGGAAACACTTCGACAGATTGGATACGGGTCGGAAATGAAATCCTTGACGCTGGCGACTATTCAGGACCGGGCGGTGCCAGAACGGTGTTGAGAGATCAACGGGTGGAAATTGCCTTTTTGGAGACCGCCCGGGGCGGCCTGCTCCGAAGAGGCGCCGGGGTTGAACGAGCCAACGTTGCTCTGATCACGAATGTGGCCGAAGATCATATGGGACAATATGGGATCCACTCGGTCGCGGACTTGACCCAAGCCAAGATGATCGTTCAGCGGCTCGTCAGAAATGGTGGGGTCTTAGTTCTAAACGCGGATGACGAAAATTTAGTCCGCGCTGCTGCTTCCTTGAAGAAGCAAGACATGTGTTGGTTTTCGCGTGACGACCGGAATGCAACCATCCGGTCCCATGTTGAACAAGGAGGACGCGCGTGTGTAGTCCAAGATGGCGCAATAGTGTACAAAACCCCAGGCGGTACCCACCAGATAGCGCTCGTGTCTGAAATCCCCATCACGCTGGATGGCAAAGCCGCGTATAACGTATCCAATTGTCTTTCTGCTACAGCGGTTGCAATGGAGTGCGGATTACCTCTAGACGCTGTGCGACAAGGGCTTATCGACTTTGAAAACACGCCAGGGACGAATCCGGGGCGAAGTAATTATTTCCAAGTTGGGCGCATCAAGGTGTTGTTAGATTATGCCCACAACGTGCACGGATTGGCAACCATACTAGCTACAACGGCGCAACTTGGCGCAAAAAGGCGCATTTTAACATTAAGCACCGCCGGTGATAGAACGGAACGTGAAATACGCCAACTAGCTGCACTTGCTGCGACAAGCGGAGTTGACGAAATCTTGGTTAGTGACTGCATTGGATATGAACGAGAGCTAGGCGCTGGCGGCGTACCTCGTATTCTTACTGATGAATTGTTGCGCCACGGCGTTCAAGCGGCAACCTTTAATTCCGAATTAGACGCTGTCAAGGCCGCGTTTGAACGAGCTCAGGATGGCGATATATTGATCTTGCTGGTCAAGGCCGAGCGTTACGAATGTGTTGATCTTATTCACAACCAGAACCAATCGAGATCAGAATGAA
>CALFHN010000052.1 GCA_937876355.1 uncultured Bacteroidota bacterium
CAACCAGCCACCTTTGTTAAGTGTGGTGGAGCGCCTCAAAAAATTATGTATCTGACAGCAGACTACCTTCGTATGCATGGTCATTTGAAGGATGTAGAAATCAACTTCATGTCCCCGGGATTGGTTGTCTTCGGGGTTCCTGAATTCCGTGATACCCTAGTTAAGGTGCTTGATCGATATGGCATTACGTTCAATTTTCAAAAAGAACTGATCGCCATTAAGGGTAAACAAAATGTGGCCGTGTTTCGAGAAACGGCGCCGGATGGCTCTGTAAGTGAAAAAGAATATCCTTACGACATGATTCATGTTGTACCACCTCAATCGGCCCCGGATTTTGTCAAAACAAGTGCTCTTGCAAATGCCGATGGATGGGTAGAAGTTGATCCAGGGACGCTTCAGCACACCAGGTTTGAAAACGTGTTTTCTCTGGGGGATGTAACAAATACGCCGAATGCGAAGACAGGAGCTGCTGTTCGCAAACAGGCTCCGCTTTTGGTTGCCAATCTACTCGACGTGATGCGAATTGGTAAAATTGCTGGAACGAAAAGGTATAATGGGTACACGTCTTGTCCGCTTGTAACGGGGTATGGAAAGCTGGTATTGGCCGAATTTGATTACGATAATCGACCCGATCCATCTTTTCCGTTTGATACTACAAAAGAACGATGGTCGATGTACTTTCTGAAAACACGGCTATTACCTATTTTCTACTGGTATGGGATGTTAAGAGGTCGGATGTAGTTTCGTAGAGATTGCCATAAAAGTACACACACACACACATTTTGCCCCACTTCTTCAACGGATTGATGTGACAGAAATAGCTCTTTTTGATCGACTCGGAATCCTTGCGGACTTTTTGGAAAGGATGCCTAGGCAGCCCATTACACTATATTCTCCTCTTTTTGAGAGTGGCGAGCTGCTCATTGAGCCCTCGGACGAAATGGCTGCCGAGCACTATCAGGCTTTGTGCCATGAGCTAATGCCAGCTGCGTCCGTTTTTCTCGAACCGGGGGGCATGATGGGTGGATCAGTTTCGAACTCAGCCTGGACGTTTATGGCGGAGTATGGATACGAGCCGGATACGAGCTCAATTTTAGCCGACCATTTATCTAGTTCACTGCAATTTATCCGATTTCTGATTGAAAAAGGCCAATTCGAACAATCGGGTATATATTTGAATCAAGAAGTACTGAGCTGGCTTCCTCCGTTTTTAGATCGGCTCAAGACTTTTCAGTACCCGTTGATGGCTCAGCTATCTTTGGCCGTAGAAGACCTTGTAGAAGCTGTTCAGCGAGTGAGCGGGGGCCGTGCCAACACTTTAGCTTCCGCCCCAACTACATTTCGCACGCTCCATCAGACCTCGTTTAACATTGAGGAAGAAGGGACTAGTTTGGCTGCCATAGGAGAATTTTTGGCCACCCACGCCGAAAGTGGTCTTTATATTTTGAAGTCGCGCCTCGCAAGCGAGGCGCGACTTCATCGCCTTCCGACTGGATTTGGGTCGCGTGCTCGCACCATAGAGGGAATGCTTCGGTCGGCGGCGCAATATGATGGCCTCGACGCTGTGTGTGATTTTTTCGATGCAGAAATTTTGGCACACCGCACGACTTGGGAGGTTTGGTCGTCCAAAGGAGCGAGTCACTGGGCCAAGGCGTGGACCAGTAAATTAGCTGCGACATCCGCAGTTGTTTCAAGGCTTCGAAGAGTCACGGCTTAGGGCTCAATTCGATCAAGATATTCCCCTTCGCGTCCCCATTTTGTCAGCACATCAAGTAAAGCAACGTCTGTACTTAGATAAAATTGAGACGGTCCTATTTCAGCCATGATTCCAGAGGACGCTAACATATCAAGTGCTTTTTGACGAAGGCTAGTGAGACAGAACAGAACTTCGCCTGACCGTAGTGTCCGGTTTATGTCCGCCAGCGCAGAGAGGGCGGTTGTGTCTAGATCATTTACGCTGGACGCGTCCAAGATGATTGCTTTAGCATGTTGAGCGCTCGCGTGTTCCTGAATGAGGTCTTGTAACAAATCTGCGTTTGCAAAGGAAAAAGAAGCATCAATACGGATCATGACGACTCCCTCAAATTGATGCGCCGTTGAATGATTATTTATATCGCGAAAGGACCTGGACAGCGGCAAATGACCCAAAACTGCAACGTTAGGTCTTCCAATTCGATACATGATCGCAATAACGGAGAGGCCCAAACCGACGAGTATCCCTTGTTCAATTCCGAGAGCAAGAGTGCCGAAAAACGTCAACAGAGCAATCAGGCCATCGACAGCCTTTGTCTTTAGGAGGTAGCGAACCTCGGAAACATTGACCAAACCGAATGCCGCAACCATGATGATCGAAGCGAATATGGGAATAGGTAAGTAGAAAAAAAGAGGTGTTAAAAATAGCACCGTGCAGAGGATGAGAAGGGCGGCAATTGCGTTCGAAAACGGCGTTTTTGAACCTGCTCGATCGTTTACAGCGCTCCTTGAATAACTTCCGGAAACTGGAAGACTGTGGAACGCCGATCCGGCTAAGTTCATGGCCCCCAACGCTATAAGTTCTTCGTTTGGCTGTACCCGATGTCCGTGTTTGGCAGCGAAAACCTTCCCTAGGGAGATGACTCCCATAAATTGAATCAGAGAGAGGGTAATGGCAGTTGGAAAGAGCTCCCGAAAAGCTTCATACGAAAATGGAGGGAGCGAAGGCATGGGAAGTCCGGCCGGAATAGTGCCAACGATCGCGACACCAATCGTATCTAAACGCGCGAAATAAACGATCATTGCCGAAATAAACACCACAACCAACGGTCCCGGGACACGAGGCATCCATTTCATCATCACCAACATCAATACCATACCACTGAGGCCGATGTACATGCTTTCAGGGTGGATGTCCCCCGTTCTCGAAAGCGCTTCTGATAGCAGGACAAATACGTTCAAGTTGCGACCAAGGGAAAGCCCCATGAGGTGCTGTAATTGACTCATGCCAATGATGATGGCAGCAGCAGCCGTGAATCCTGTAATGACGGGGCGGGATAGCAGGCGTACCACAAACCCGAATCGAAGGAGCCCCATGGCAAGTTGTATTATTCCCACCATCAATGCCAGCAAGACAACATGCCCTATAAATTCTTCCGACGTTGATGGCGCCAAAGCCCCAACGGCAGCAGCCACAATGAGTGAATCAATGGCGACCACCCCGACCGCGAGCTGACGAGACGTACCGATCAATGCGTACACAAAAAGAGGTATCAGCGAAGCATACAGGCCGTAAACCGGTGGTACCCCAGCGAGCAAAGCGTAGGCCATCCCCTGAGGGATGAGAACAATTCCAACGGTAAGACCGGCAGCTAGATCACCTTTAAATAGCGCCCGATTATAACCTCGGCGCCATGGTAAAAAAAAGGGATTTGCTGTTTCACCGGAATTCATGGACGCATGCGGACCGATTATGAGGTTTCATCTCCAAGATAGGGATTCAACAATAGCTTGGCTGATTCCGTTGCTGGATAAATGCGATCGAAAAAATGATCCGCTCCAATCAAGTCGGTTAGTCCAGACTTTTGAAGCACATCTCTAACCGGCCCCTTAACCCCCGAAACGAAAAGGGAAATATTCTTGGTGCCGAGCCAAGCAACCATTTTGGTAAATGAATGCAGTGCCGTCGAATCCATTCGATTCACCGGATAAAGGTCAAGAATTAGTACTTGCGTTCCCGCTGCCCGCTGAATGGTTTCCTCAATGGTATCCCGAACTCCATCGATATTTCCGAAGAAAAGAGATGCGTCGATTCGAAAAACAACAATGCCCGGGATGAGCTCGGCTTCCGAAAAACGTTCCACATTTCGAAATACTTCCTGATTGGGTAATCGGCCTAAAACGGCCATGTGTGGTCGAGAGGCCTGATTCACGAAAGACAAAACGGAAAGGAGCACTCCGGTTAAAATGCCCTCCTCGATTCCAAGTAGTAGCGTGGCTCCAAATGTGAGTGCCAAAAGCGCCAAATCGGTCCGATTGACGCGCCATAAATAGCGTACTTCAGCCACATCTAGTAGCCCCACTACGGCCACAATCACAATGCTAGCTAGTAGTGCGTTTGGCAAATAAGTAAACAAGGGCGTAAAGAAGAGCAACGTTAAGCCAACAACCACTGCACTGATTATGCTGGATAGGCCCGTTTTTGAACCGGCCTGGTGGTTTACAGCTGAGCGCGAAAATCCGCCAGTGGTTGGAAACGATCGGAAAAAAGATCCGGCCACGTTGGCAAGCCCCAGTGCGACCAGTTCCTGACTGGGATCGACGGTGTATCCATTTTTTGAGGCAAATGCCTTGGCTACCGCAATGGATTCCATGAATCCAACCAACGCAATGGCAAATGCGATTGGTAATAACGCCCGAATCTGATCTAGGGAGAAAAAGGCGAGCGAAGGACTAGGTAGTCCGGCAGGAACGTGGCCAACGATGGCTACACCTTCGCGGTCGAAACCCGCTAAAAAGACAAGGCCTGTTGCCAATATTACTGCTAGAAGGCCACCAGGAAACTTGGGCGACATTTTCCTGGCAGCTAAAATGACAAGAATCCCCCCTATTCCAATACTCAGTGTGGTTAAATGAATCTGACCCGCATTTTGGACAGCATAGATCCCAATTTCAAATATGTTTTTGCCTCCTGAAATGGAAAAGCCGACCAAATGTTTAAGCTGTGCCATCCCAATAATGAGCGCAGCAGCACTTGTGAAGCCGCTTAATACGGGGTGAGACAGGAAGTTAGTGACAAATCCAAACCGCAAAAGTCCCAAAACAAGCTGAATGACGCCAACCAAAAACGCCAACATGATTGCCAACTGCAGATAGGAGTCAGATCCCGGCTCCGCCATTTCACTTACACCGGCCGCAACAAGTAGCGATACCATGGCAACAGGGCCCACGGCTAGCTGTCCTGAAGATCCAAAGAGGGCATAAACCATCAAAGGAATCAGCGCAGCATACAGTCCATAGATAGGTGGAAGACCAGCAATTAGAGCGTATGCAAGCCCTTGCGGAATTAACATCACTCCAACAGTGATCCCTGCATTCAGATCTCCTGCAAGATTGGCCTTATCATACGGTCGAAGCCACTCGGCGAAGGCAATTGGGAATCGCATCATGAGTACTTAAGCATCCACAACCTCTCTACTACCGATAGTGTTATCTGAGTTTGCACCCCAGCCTGCAAACTCTCCATTTACGTAGATAACGTCATGCCCAAGGCGGGCAAGTAGTGCGGCTGAGACGGCCGAGCGCCCTCCAGATACACAGTGAATTGCTTTGACTCCCGAAGGCACTTCATTTCGACGAAGCCAGAGTCGGGTGTAGGCAATATTTGCAGAGCCAGGGACATGTGCAGGATCGTGTTCGGACTTGTTTCGAACATCCAATACAATCACATCCTTTTCAGCTGCCAGTATGGAATTCAATTCGTTGAATTGGACTTCGCGAATACTGGCCATTTTGAAACCGTGGTCGGCATAGGCTTCTAAGGTGGATGGAGTTGCGTATCCAACGATATTGTCTAGACCAACGCGCACAAGATCTCGAATAGCTTCTTCTAAATGTTCTTCTTCAATGATTAGATAGATGGGCACATCTTCTTCAATGATGGATCCTGCAGCCGTATTAAATGATTTATTGAAGCCCGCGTATAGAGATCCTGGTAAGTGCCGAGCCATGAAGGCAGATCGATCCAATCGGGTATCTAATACAGCCACGTTTGTATTGCCAGAAAGGGATTTAAGGTCCTCAATAAATAGATGTTTTGGTTGCGGAAGCGTACCTAATACCTTGGGGCCCAGCTTGTTATCTCGCTTCATCCTCGCGAAATACATTGGGGGCTCAGGCTGGCCGTCTAGAATCGCCTCGACAAATTCGTCCTCACCTCTAATAGCCGCTCCAATGGCCGAATTGAATGCCCGTTCGTAGCCAACGGTCGATTGAGGAATAGCGCCCAGGGCTTTTCCGCAAGCTGATCCGGCGCCGTGCGCAGGCCAGATCTGGATATAGTCGTCTAACTTTAAAAAATCCTGAACCGAGGCATAAAGCCGTCGAGCTGATGGCTCCATGACGCCAACCACCCCCGCCGCAGATTCCAATAAGTCAGGTCGCCCAAGATCGCCCACAAAAACAAAGTCACCACTTAAGAGCCCCATCGGACGATCCGCGCCGCCGCCTAGGTCAGTGACCAAAAAAGCGACGTGTTCTGGAGTGTGACCAGGCGAATGAATTACCGTCAGTTTGATGTTTCCAATCGAAAATTCATTGCCGTGTTTGATCAGCTGGTAATTATACGAGGATCCGATGAGCCATTCGTATTTCCAGTCCGCATCACCTTCATCAGATGCGTAGACCTTGACACCTCGTTCGGCAAATTCCCGAAGTCCCGAGAGGTAGTCTGCATGGATATGCGTATCCACAGCGGCCGTGATTTCAAGACCTTCTTTTTCCGCAATCTCCAAGTAGGTATCGATATCCCGTTCTGGGTCGATGACAATAGCTTCGCCCGTTGCTTGGCAGCCAATCAAATAAGCGTACTGGGCCAACTTGGTGTCCCAAATTTGTCGAAATAACATAATTTATTGTTTTTCTAGTGGGGTAAATGAGGTCTGAGTATACCGTATGTGAACGTGCCAGCGACTGCTGCCAAAATGGCAACCACCATTACGGTTAACCCATTTCCAACAAGTGCGAACATGGGTCCAGGGCAAGCGCCGGTTAGCGCCCAACCTAGTCCAAAAATGGTTCCACCAAGCCAATAGCGGGTCCCGCTACCCAATTCTTTCGGTGGAATAACAATTTCCTCTCCGTCCAAATCGTGCTTTTTAGTTTTTTTGATCCACTGCACGGAAAGCATGGCAACCACAACGGCGCTTCCAATTATACCATACATGTGGAACGATTGAAACCGAAACATTTCCTGAATTCTGAACCAAGAAATGACTTCTGACTTCGTAAATACAATGCCGAAGTATATCCCAATGAGTAGATAGGGTAACAATCGGACCAAACTATTCGGTTTTTTAGTATTCATGTCACGCACCTAGTATGAGAGGAAGAAGGAAAAAGGTGGCGATCAACCCTCCGGCAAAAAAGCCCACCACTGCAATGAGCGATGGCAACTGCAAATTTGCCAACCCAGAAATTGCGTGACCGGAGGTGCATCCACCCGCATATCGCGTTCCGAATCCAACCAAAAATCCACCAAGTACGATAAGAATGATGCCTGGGCTATGTGTCAAGCCATCCCAGGAAAAAAGATCGCTAGGGGCAAGGCCATTAAAATCGGTGATTCCCAAAGCTGCCAGATCAGATTGGGTAGCTTCAGATATGGCAACCGGATCCGAACTCCTGAGCCAATTCGAGCCTATCCATCCTCCGAGAATTACGCCGAATATTAAGGTCAGATTCCAAAGCCCGTTTTTCCAGTCATACTGAAAAAATGCAACTTTCGATGGAATCATGGCACAGATATGGCGCAGATTCTCTGAAATACCAAATTGTTTTCCTCCAAGAAGTAGAAGGGCTGGAACTACGATTCCAATTAAAGGCCCTGCGATGTACCAGGGCCAGGGTTGCGAAATGAATTCAATCATAAGACATCTACCGTGTTTTGGATCCTGTACTTACTTGTCATAACAAGTGTTTCTAAAGATGTTGTGAAGAGTTTGAACTCCGTTAATCTTCATTCAGTCGAACGTCCTTGGCTAGTAACTGCAGCTTGGTACGGCCATTAAACGTATTCTCTTGAATAGTAAACAATAATTCAAGAGATTTGCCTCGTTCTTGACTTTCAGAAACTTTGTCTAAATGTTTGCCTAGTCCAAAACCAATGACATCCCGTACCGGACCACCAGCTGTATGCTGACGGACAGAAAATTTGAGATGAGATCGATCTCGTCCAACGGTTGCAACCGGCCCCACAACTTCTAAACGGCTGGACCAGAATATGGGTTCGGGATTGTCAGCCCCAAAGGGTTCGAACTGTTTTAAGACAGCCCAGAACCGATTATCCAACGTGGAAAGGTCCATCGTAGAGTCGACTTCCACGACGGGTTCGAGAATATCCGGGGTCACGGCCCCCGCAACCGCCTGATCAAACCGCTCTCTAAAAGCTTCCACGTTTTCGGGCAATAGAGTCACCCCAGCGGCGTAATCATGGCCTCCAAACGACTCTAAAAGGTCACTGCACGACTGAAGTGCCTGATGAATATTGATACCGTTAATTGATCTGGCACTGCCTTTAACGACGTTTCCGGAGTTTGCTAACATGATGGCTGGTCGAAAATGCCGATCCACGAGACGGCTGGCTACAATTCCAATGACACCTAAATGCCAGTCTGGGTGATGCAGGACAACGGTGTGCCGTTGTCCTTTCGCCAGAAGAAGGTCCGCCATTTTAAACGCTTCCTCCTGAGTCTGGCGATCCAGCGCGCGCCGTTCCTCATTGAGGCGCTCCAACTGCCGGGCGCGGGCGGTGGCTTCTAATTCTGTTTCAGACAACATCAACGTAACGGCGCGCGTGGCATCACCCAGCCTCCCCGCTGCATTAATTCGGGGGCCCAATCCAAAAACGATCGCGCGCGTGTCGCAGTCGCTAAGTCGAACTGCAGCCTGTTCCGCAAGCATTTTAAGACCAATTCTAGGGCTGGTCTTCAGTTTTTCTATTCCTGCCCGCAATAAAATTCGGTTTTCGCCGGTCAAGGACACAACGTCGCTCGCTGTTGCGATGGCTACGAGGTCTAAATATTGATAGAGATCTTGAGGGTTTTTCCCAAGGCTAGCTTGTACTGCTTGAGCTAGTTTTAGGGTAACTGCGCACCCGCACAACTCCTTAAAAGGATATGGGCAATCACTCCTCTTTGCGTCCAACACCGCCACTGCATCAGGTAATTCCAAACCAGGAGTATGGTGGTCACAAACAATTAACTCCATTCCCAGCGTTCGAGCATAAAGTGCTTCGTGTACCGATGTCACGCCGCAGTCTAGAGCAATGACGAGCGTAGCTCCCGTTGCTTTTGCGTCCTGAAGACCCAATTCGCTCAAGCCGTATCCGTGTTTAAAACGGTCAGGGATGAAAAAATGAACGTCGGCGCCAAGTTCACCTAGGTAGTGAGTTAACAGCGCAGTAGATGTTGTGCCATCAACATCGTAATCGCCGTATACCACAATTCTTTCGCTCTTTTTTAGGGCCTCTAGAATCCGAGCGACCGCTAAATCCATATCCACCATTAAAAAGGGATCGTGTAGTCCATCTGTGCTCGACCTAAAAAAATCTTTTGCCGTCTCTAAAGATTCTATACCCCTCAAAGTAAGTGCCCTCGCGAGTGGATGCGGCAAGTCATTTAGGGCTATCTGAAGATCCTCGACAGTTTTTTCTGTTTCAAGTTGTTTGATATTCCAGCGCTTGCTACTCATGCTCCCCAAGTTTTAAAAAGACAATATAACGGTGTTTTTATCCTTGTATGGATTAACTCTCGCAAGTTTTGTCCGATACTGTGTTTAACCGAATTCCCAAAACGACCTACATTTAATTTTGTCGAGATTGTTCAAATATCATGGACACACGTGGACCCTGATTTTTGTGGGAGTCATGATGCCAATCGTTGCTTCGGCAATCATTTTAATCGTACCCGGTGTCCAGGCCGAAAGAGAATTGGAGCACTTAGAAGCATCTACAAATGTCTCTGCCAACGTATTAGTCAGTTTTTTAGAAAATCAACAAGGGCCTTCCGGTTCTCTAAGACTTACCCAAACGTTTGAGTTAGCCAAAGAGCTTCCAAACATAACCTATTTAGTTTTGGCGGGGCCCGATGGGAAAAGTATCGGCGGAATCAATGAGGCAGGCGCCGTCTACTTAAACTATAATGCACCCATTTTTCTTCCACCTAGCATTAAAAACGGTGGTTTTGTCCAAGTAAAACACAGTGTTGCCCTTTCCGACTCTACTTTTGGGACGCTTTATTTGGGAATGACGGACGATGCTTTTGGCATCAATCTCCGGAAAAACAGGCAGTTTTTCCTCGCTATCGGATTCATTTTGGTCCTGTTGTCTATTGGAATTTTCTTTTCGGTCCATCAGATAAATCAATCGGAAAGCAGGGTTTCCAAACTAAAAAAGCTTCAACAAGATTTATCACAGCAAAAAGGCTCTTTAGAATCGAAAGTCAACGAACAGCAGAAGACAGAGGCTGAATTAAAAGAAAGCGAACAGCGCTACCGATATCTCTTAGAAAATGCAATGGAATCGGCCTTTGCCGACCTTGAGGCTCTGAATAAAAACCTAGAACGGCAAAAAGGAGAACTCGAAATTGAGGTTGAAGAACGCACCAAGGCTCAATTTTCCATGGCTAAATACGCAGAACGGCTAACGGCACTGAATGTCATAGAGCGCCTATTGGTCTCTGAGGATTCATTAGACCTAGTCGTTGGAGTTGCGATTGAACAGATCAAAAACCTGGTAGATTGTAACAGAATAGAAATTCTTCAAATCGCGTCTGAATCGAAAGAAATAAAAGTCCTTGGGTCCATCGGGGTGCCAATAGAAAACGAAGAACAGGGCGGGAAATATGAGCTGTCTACCATGAGAGAGGCAAATACACCTTGGATCTACATTGAGGATTTGCCTAGCCTAGAGAATAAAACAGACGCTGAACTTCGACTGGTTCAAGAAGGAATTAAAAGCTACGGAAGAGCAATGTTGACCATCGGAGTCAAGATCGTTGGCGTCATGATTGT
>CALFHN010000053.1 GCA_937876355.1 uncultured Bacteroidota bacterium
CAAACCGTATTTACGGTCTTGAAATGGAGCATATTTTGTCTCCTAATCGAATTAATTACTTTATTCACGCTCAAACTATAGTCGAAGAACACATCATCGGAATACCGGCAGATGCATTCTTACGGGAAGAGATTCCTGTTACTGATTTCGATCAAGTTCGTCTTGCAAAAGAGTTCGTCAAGTTTAACGAACGATGCTTTATATCTCTTTTAGGAGATATGCATTCTGGCAATTTTGTGATTGAATTGACCCGTGACTTTGAGAAATGGCACTTTCGAATGCATCCCATAGATTTTGATCAGCAAAGTCATCATTGGAGAAAAGAAGTTTATCTGCCAGAGTGTTTTGAGCAAAATGCACTTTTTGTATCCTTGATAAGTCGAAATCTTGCGCCGGAAAATGTTCTTCAATACCAAAAAGAAGAAAGAAGTTTGATGGCCAACAGAGTCAGGGTTTCGCATGGCCGTTTCGAGGCGCTCATGGACGTAATGAAAGAAGATATTATCGCTCCCGACGAAAACGTGAATCGACTCGGTAAGCAGCTTGCTGTTCATTACCAAGACCCCAAATTCGAAAAGTGCATTACGATGGGCGAAATCGTATATGCTTCTATTATTCGGCTGCTGGAAACTACCCTTCCTGCTTCGTTTCCAAGGGCAATGGTTTAATCTTGCTCATCCAATAGCTGAAAATCTATTAAGAACGGATTTTTATCGCGTTCTCGGCCGATAGTGGTTTCCGGACCGTGTCCCGAAAGCACTCGTATTTCATCTCCTAGGGGTATGAGTTGCTGAAATATCGATTCCATTAAAATGGGAAGTGAGCCCTGCCAAAGATCAGTTCTGCCAATAGAATCGTGAAAGAGGACGTCTCCAGAAATAACAAATCCGTGTTTCAAATCAACAAAACTTACCGATCCTGGAGAATGACCCGGGGTATGTAAAACGTTCCAGCGAACGTGGCCAAACGCAACGGTTTCTCCTGGTGAAATATTTCGTATAGGAGCAGGAGGCTGTTTTATATCTATGCCGAACATTTGGGATTGAAATTCTGCCTGCTCCAATAGCACCCTTTCGTCGTTATGAACTTCAATTCCAACCCCAAAGTGCTCCGACAAATCGGTACAACCAAAAATATGGTCTATGTGTGCGTGTGTTAGCAGAATACGCACAACTCGCGAACCAGTCGATGCCACATAATTTATAACCTCATCCCGCTCGGAATTAGAATGACAAGACGGATCAATAATGACCGTCTCTCCCTGACTCGTAACCACATAACAATTGGTTAAAAAAGGATTGAACGTAAACGATTGAATTTTCACGGGCGATTTGGTCGAAAGAAACAATTTATAGCGATGGGTATAGTTCTTGGGAAAGCCAAAGCCCAGTACTCAGAGCCCGTTGCCACGCCAATCTATTGAAACAGTTTCATCGAATGACTCTTCGCATGCTCCCTGGCCCCATGTTGGCTTGGATGGGAGTATTGATGTTTCTATTGGTAATGCAGTTCCTGATTAAGTACCTCCCTCAGCTTGTTGGAAAAGGATTGCCAGCAATGGCAATAGCAGAGCTGGTCGCGTACAACTTGGCGTATATGCTAGTTTTGGCCGTCCCTATGGCTGCGCTTATTGCCACGTTAATGGCTTTTGGAAAACTAGCGGAGTCCAACGCCTATGCAGTAATCAAGGGAGCTGGCGTATCGTTTCCCCAACTCGTCTGGCCGGTTTATGTGGTCGGCGTATTACTTACAGCTTCGATGTGGTATTTCAACACGGAAATCCATCCAGAGGCCAACTTTCGAGCTCGCAACCTGTGGCAAGACATCCGGCTTGCAAAACCAGGATTTGACCTTCAAGCTGGGGAATTTTACGATGGTATAGAAAATTACAAGATTTTGGTGGGTGATATTCCTGAATCGAATCCGAACCTGCTTAATGACATCACCATCTTTGATTATACCGAAGGGTCCCGCTTCCGAATAGATATTCGGGCTTCATCGGGGATGTTAGAACCCATAAAAAATGGATCCACGCTCAATTTGGTTCTTTTTGATGGAGAAATTCATCGAAAGCGACCGCCTGGAAGCCTTGATACAGATCGATATGAAAAATTGTCCTTCAAAAGACATTTACTTCGTATTTCAATGGCGGATCTAAATTTCCGACGATCGGACCCGGCGGAGGGCCGACGGACCGACCGAACCATGAAATCAGACGAAATGAAAGCGCTAGTAGATTCATTAGAAACGAGCGCAGAAGATCAAAAGGTTCGAATTCGTGAAGTGATGGCCACTTTAGGCACTGGCACAAGTACCCGAAATGAAATGGGGCTACTCATTCGAGATGATGTCCGGTTGGCCGCTCCAAAAACTTCAGCTAACGGAGGATTAGTACGCCTGGCGTCATTTGATGCCGCCACCAAGACCATGCGGAGCGTCCGAGTTCTTGTTGATAATGCCCACCGTTCCATCGTTTGGGCGAAAACCAAAGCAGACCGGTATCGAGTGGAAATTCATAAAAAGTATTCCCTCGCTTTGGCATGCTTGATTTTTATTATGATAGGCGCTCCACTTGGATTGTTCGTTCGCCGAGGAGGGCTTGGAACGTCGGCTGTTCTCGCGGTGGCCATCTTCTTGTTTCACTGGATCTCTTTGGCAAACGGAGAAAAGCTAGCTGACCGCGGCCTGATGGAGCCTTGGGTCGGCATGTGGATTGCAGATATTGTAACAGGATTTATAGCCATTTATCTCACGTTTTTCGTTTGGCGCGATTTGCACTCCATTCCAAGAATGTCATTTTCTTTTTCGAAGACTGCTAAATCTGAACGTCAGTAGTCGCAGCGTTACCATTTACATTTTATTATGACTGAAATCAGAACTCCGGGTACGCTTTACCTCGTTCCAACGCCGATCGGCAATCTGGGAGATATGACTGTCCGTGCTGTTCAAACTTTAAAATCAGTCGCACTCATTGCGTGTGAAGACACCCGGACCTCAGGAGTTCTGTTAAACCATTACGGAATAGAGACCCCTAGAACCAGTTTGCACGCACACAATGAGCACGGGAAGGTGCCCAGGATCATCGAGAAAATCATTCTGGGAAACGATGTCGCTCTGATTTCAGATGCCGGGACACCGGGAATATCAGATCCCGGATATCTCCTTACGAGGGCAGCGCTAGATGCCCACTTAAAGGTTTCAGCACTACCCGGAGCGTCCGCCATGATCCCGGCTTTAGCCGCGAGTGGTTTACCAACCGATAAATTTGTGTTTGAGGGGTTCTTACCCCCTAAGAAGGGGCGTCAAACTCGTATAAAGGAACTTGTCGAAGAAGATCGAACGGTCATTTTTTACGAATCACCTCATCGAATCGGTAAACTGATCACACAATTGATTGAGTTTGCGGGCGAGGACCGCCATGCGGTCCTCGCCCGAGAAATCTCCAAAATGTTTGAAGAATACGTCCGTGGGACTCTGAAAGAGCTTTCCGAGTGGGTTTCTTCCCAACCAAAAGTGCGCGGTGAAATCGTTTTTCTTCTCGCTTCAAGGAAAACTTCAGAAAGAATCAAAGTGTCAGAGGATGCGTTCATTTCGCCGTGAGCAGGCAAAACGGATTTCACTCACTCTCAAATTGGTCATATAGCTCCAAAGCACCGCTTTTGGATGTTTTCTCCATCTTCGTCCGCGTACAGCGGCATATTGAAACTAGCTTAGCATGAACTGGAAAAGGACCGAAAAACTAGTAGCAGCATTCGTATTCGCCTATTCAATGGTCATTTACTTGCTGACTGTTGCTCCTGCAGCGTCTTTTTGGGATTCGGGTGAGTTCATTGCAATTGCGAACCGTCTTCAAGTCTCACATCCACCAGGGGCTCCATTTTACATGTTGATCGGGCGCTTTTTTTCTATGTTTGTGCCTGTCGAGTATATCGCCTTTTCGGTGAACTTAGTGTCCGTCTTTTGTAGCGCATTGACCGTGTTGCTACTTCACTTAATCATTGTTAGGCTCGTTAGGGAGTGGCAAGGAAATCCTTCGACATGGAATCCCATTGATCGCATAGTTGCGCTAACTGGAGGTGTTGTAGGAGCATGTGCGTTTGCCGCGACGGATTCATTTTGGTTTAATGCCGTCGAAGCCGAAGTCTACGCGATGTCGATGCTTTTCACGGCAGCTGTGGTCTATCTCATTTTGCGATGGCGGGAAGAAGCTGCCTTGGAGGAAGAGCGGCTAAATTCTGGACAACACCGCTTCGGATTGGCGACTAATCGATATTTGATTCTGATTTCTTACTTGTTTGGCCTGGCTATTGGAATCCATCTCCTGAATCTCCTAGCGATATTTTTTGTAGCCCTCATTGTGTTCTATATCGAGTTCGAAAACCCTGAATGGAATACAAAACAGAGATTTTGGGGCCTGGTGGCAACTGGAGCGGTCTCATCGCTAGCGTTTTTGGCCATTTATCCCGGAATTGTCCAAGTTTTACCGGGCATATTAGGTGATTCACCTGCTCCACTTTTCTTAACCGTCACCTTTTTTGCACTCATTGGTTTTGGTGTCTTCTGGACGCATCGAAATGGGATGCAAGCTTTGAACTTAGTGATGCTCTGCATCACCGTGGTCATGATCGGGTACTCGTCCTATACTCTCATTTTTATCCGGAGCGCTTCGAACCCTCCGATAGACGAGAATGACCCGGAAACTGTGGACGCAATCGTTTCATACTTAAAACGAGAGCAATATGGAAATACACCCGTCCTTAAAGGATTTACTTACGACAATAACCTCGGCTCGGTAGACAGCCGCGAAGGTCGTGAAAAATACTTCCCTCGTCGCTATTCTCCAGACCCTAACCATATGCGGGTTTACGGTCAGTACAATTCAGACTCTGAGTTTTTCTGGCAGTATCAGATCGGACATATGTACCTTCGATATTTCATGTGGAATTTTGTCGGTAGGGCTAGCGACGTGCAGGACGCGCCTGCCATCACCGGCTTTTCGGACAAGGAAAGTGATCAATATTATTATCAGACTCCGAGCGAAAGGTCCAGCAAAAACGCCTATTACGGATTGCCTCTGTTGTTAGGGCTCATCGGTGCTGCTTTTCATTTCATGAAAGACTGGAGGCGGGCGTTCGCCGTTTTGATGCTGTTTTTGTTGACTGGCGTTGGCATTATTCTATATTTAAATCAGACCCCTTTTCAGCCAAGAGAACGAGATTACGCCTATGTTGCGTCATTTTTCGCGTTCAGTATTTGGGTGGGTATTGGGGCTTCTGGACTCATTCGACTGGCACACGACGTCTTGAAGGAACGATTTGAAGACGTTTCTCTGCGTCCAGCCCTTCTAAGTGCAGCAGTTCTAATTTTTGCTGCGGTGCCATTGCTGATGATGCTTGTCAATTTTGATGATCATGATCGCAGCGGCCGATATGTCGCTGAAGACTATGCATACAACATGCTCGTTGGCCTCGAAGAGAATGCGATCATCTTCACTAACGGAGACAATGATACCTTTCCGCTCTGGTACCTTCAAGAGGTAGAAGGTGTTCGTCAGGATGTTCGAGTTGCCAACCTTTCCTTGCTCAACACACCTTGGTACGTCCGACAATTAAAAAACCAGTCATCAAGGGATTCTGCTCCTTTACCCATATCGCTCACCGAAAGCGCCATAGACGACCTCCAAATAATGCCGTGGCAACCTAGGGAGCTTGACCTTCCTGTCGACAGGGCTGCAATCCTAGGCTCTAGCGAGATGGATTCTAGGATTCAGATCGAGGATTCGAGTTTAATCGAGAGTCCTCTCACGTGGACGTTACAAGGAAGGGAGTACAGCGATAAATTCAACCTGTTGTACGGCGCTGATCAAGCTGCTCTTAACATTTTGATGACGAATGCCCAACAAAAATGGAAACGTCCAATTTATATCGCAGTGACCGTTAGTCCTGACGGCCAGATGGATTTACAAAACTACTTCCAATTAGAAGGCCAAGCGTACCGCATCGTTCCAATCAAACACGACGACCAATTGGGCCGCGTTGTGCCCGGCCTTACGGACGAAAAACTCAAATTGTTCAGGTTTAGAGGCCTCAACGATCCAAACGTTTATTTCGACGAAAACATTCGCCGAATGACGGACAACTATCGTAATATTTTCTCCCACACAGCTGAAAATATGGCCGAACAAGGCCATATAGCTGAGGGCATAGAACTCATGGATTGGTTCATGGAAAAGGTACCTTTTTCGACTATTCCCGGAGATGAAATGTCGTTTGCCTTCATGGCTCAGGCCTATGCTTCTTTGGGCCAGATCGAAAAGTCTGCCGAAATTTGGGAAATCGCTGAACCTTTGATTTTGCACAAACTAGAGCATGCACAAAGCACCAGAGATATAAATCAGGTGGCCCGGTTCATAGAGGTAATTCGAGGGTCTTATCTAGAAATCCGCGACTTTGAAGGTTATGCTCGCTTTATGAATGCGATTTCGGACATCACCGCAGATTCTTCCTATCGCCCTACTGCTCAAGAGATCGAAACAATGTTTGATGCTTCGGAAGATGAAAGACAATCAGAGTCGGGATCCACAACTCAGAATAATTAAACCTAAGCCCTATCGCGCTATGGCGATGGTACCCATCTTGGAATGGCCCGAAGCCTCAATACGGTAACTATAGACGCCCGGCTTCAGATTAGATGTAGGGACTCGTAGTTGGTGGGTTCCGGTCGAAAGTGTTTCCGTTTCAGTCTGGACCTGAATTCTGCCTAATCCGTCATACAAATAGAGGTTCACGTTGGCGGGGCTCATTAGGTCAAAAGAGACCGAAAACTCGCTGGCTGCTGGATTGGGATAAGCGGCATGAAGCTGCAAAGTTACCGGAATGTTTTGTTCTATAACTGAGGTGTCTCCGGCATAGGACATGGGAAACGACGTCGTATAAATGAAATCGTTAAACTGAAGGGTATCCCCGTTTGCGGTGTTGACTGCAGCATAAAAAATAACATCGCCCCCATTGGCGGCTGGCGGTATCCATTTAATGGCCCAGGAATACGTGTCTGTTGCCCTAGGCGCAAACGGAGCATGGGTGAGATAAGCTGGGGCATTTCCAAATTCAGCGAAATTAGTTCCTGCAGTTACTTCCCAAGCCCCTGCCATCGAACCGTTGGCATCTTGCACGGTAATTTCAAATCCAAAACGTGCAGCTCCAGGCCGGGTAGCTCGAACAATCATATTGACCGGCACTCCGCCCAGATACGAACTAGGTCCTTCAATGGATACGGATCCATCCCCAGTGTTTACGAGATTGGAAACATGACATCTTGCGTCTGCACAGGTAAGTTCACCAGGCGCGCCTGTCCTGAAAGCTGGAGCTCCACCAGACAACACGGAAGTGGCTACGAGCAATAAACTCAAAATGACGGCGGCAATGGGGACTGCTGAAAAACGGAACCGCGCCATGTCATTTTTCACTTTTTTATTGATTCGTTGATCTCACTACAAACGGATGTGAAGCTTCATTTAGCTTCATTGAATACGATCCAATCACGTATTTCCCATCTAGATCCAAATAATAACGATATGGGCGTAGAACACTCGCGCAAACTGCTCCTTGCGGGCGTCTCATCGTCAAGGTTACCAAAATAATATTCCCGGCCCTCTGCTGCACAACCTTATGCAGTTCAGAGCACGAGTCCGGAAAAGAACCTTTTATCAGGACTTCGACTGGTACTTCCGTAATCTGAGCAGAAACCCTTGCCGGGCGAATACTGACCGTCTCAAACGTGGCATCAAAATAACGATATTCGATTGCTTCATCTGGGGGCGAAATCAGTATCGTCTGCCGGCCGTCGTCTGACACCCCATCAATTCGATGTCCAAACTCGTCTTCTGTTTTGACAGGAGAAAGCGCAATGCATCCCGATATTACCATTGAAAATAGCAATGTAAATAACGTTCCACACGACACTTTCTGCAACATGGCGAGCCTTTTATAGATTAGTCTTTAAGAAGTAGTACGTCAGCCGCGGTGCCTTTGTCATCCACTGTGGCATGTGGAGCGTCGCCCCATAACCGCTCGAGAGCATAATATTCCCTTTGTTCAGCTAAGAAAACATGCACAACGAGATCCACATAGTCCATGAGAACCCAATTATGATGTTCTTTACCTTCGACGTGCCAAGGAAGTTCACCAACCTTTTCTTTGAGATTTGCCCGGACCGAAGCTACAATCGCCTTTACTTGGAGATCTGAATCTCCAGTGACAATTACAAAATAGTCCGCTATTCCACTGACGTTTCTGACGTCGAGGACTTCAATGTTTCGGCCTTTTTTTTCTAAGATCGCGTCCACTGCCAATCGAGCCAATAACTTTACTGGAGCGTGCGTTTTCCTTTTCTTGTTCTCAGTGAGCTCCGGTGCCAAGTCCTGAGGCTCAAGTTTTAAATCTGTAATCTTCAGAGTCGAAGCTCCCTGGAATAGTTCCAGTTTTTTTGTATTGATCTAGTTGCTGGAGTCAGGGACCACAACGTCTACATCTTCACGATCATCTGCAACATCTATATACCACGGATGAATCATGCCGTAATCCTTACCAACCACTATTGTGGCATCAACAAAATACTCCGGTCGAACTTCTTGAGTAATTGCCGATATAGGAAGGCCAATGGCCAAAGCAACTTGCTGGGCGGCGTCCATGTTTCCAATTCGGTCTAGGATCACCGATTTTTCTAGAAAGACCTTCGGATAATTATCCGTGCCAACGACATCAAATCCTTGCTCTCGAAGATATTCCATCATTTGTTGAGCCAGGTCATCTTCTCCTGTGGCGTTTAGAACGTTTACCTGGATAATGTCCCCCAACAAGTTACCAGGATTGTCAAACCTGTGCGGATCCGGAGCGACAGTAGTAATGCGAATGAAAAACGCATAAAACAGGGCAACAGCAATAACTAGCGAAACTAGAATGCCAGCATTGAGAAGCCAGTTATTAAATCTTGTCGTCACCTAATTATCTACTGCGGGTTTGTCTAAACGTTTTAGGCGCGGCAGAGACTTTGTCTCTGCCGCGCCTAAACATACATGAAAAATGTGAACTCAAGTCTTAATCAACTCGTTTTTCAACACTTTTTAAAATCAGCGGAGGCGGCCATTCCAAAACAAATCACGGCCATTTGAACCATAATCGGCCTGAAATGAGCTGCCTCCATATCTATTGTATCCACTGCCTCCATATCCACCATCGCCTCCATATCCGCCATATCCGCCATATCCATAAGGGCCCATATTAGAACCATAAGGATTTTGACGAAATGAAAGATGAATCTCCATATTTTCTTTCGGACGATAGGCCAATTGGGCATTTTTTACAAATACTCGGCTATCAGATTGGCCCGTAACGCTCATTCCACTCTGGCTCGAAAGTGGTGAATATGCAGCCGCCACATCAACTCTAGCAGCTAGTTTTGAACTGAATTGCCACTGCATCGAATTCGTATACATTGACATACTGTTTCCTCCAAAAGACGAGAGTTCAAATGAATGACTCATCGTAAAATGTTCAGGCGAAAAGTATTTATTCAAAGAAAAACCAGTACTACCCTGATCATACAGTTGCACAGAAGCATCTGCGGGCGAGCCTGCCGAGCGCAATTGAGCACGAACAGGACTACTCACAAGGAGAAGCGCTAAAACAAGAAGGACAAATATTGAAGTTCGCATAATAGAAAACCTAGCTATGAACTCAAAGAGATCAGAAAGTCGTATTATATAAAGGCATACGGTTCAAGTCAAGAACGTTCCGCGTGCCCTTTTATTTTATATCTGTTTGACAAACTTTTTCGTACCAAGCCTAAAGCACCTCCAGTTTCCTCATATGTCCAAAAGGTCCGTTTTACTTGGTATAGAAACGTCGTGCGACGACACCGCTGCTGCGGTCATAATTGATGGAAAACTAGCGTCTAGCGTTGTTTCGTCCCAACCAGAACACGTTCCGTTTGGAGGAGTAGTTCCGGAAATAGCATCTAGAGCACACGAAAAACTTTTAGTCCAGGTCGTAGAAACAGCCTTATCGCAGGCCCAAGTCCACAAAACTGACTTGACTGGTCTCTCGGTTACAAAAGGTCCGGGTCTAATTGGGTCGTTAATGGTCGGCTTCTCTTTTACAAAAGCACTCTCTGTAGGCCTGGGCATTCCGTTTATTGGCGTGAATCATCTCGAAGGACACCTAGCTTCACTTTTTTTGTCTGATACTCCCCCTCCCTTCCCTCACCTATGTTTGATCGTTTCTGGGGGGCACACCCAATTGATGCGAATCGAGGCACCCGGCCAGGTTATGGTAATGGGAAAAACGAGAGACGATGCTGCCGGTGAAGCCTTTGATAAGGTTGGCAAAATTTTGGGTCTTGAATACCCGGCTGGACCTATTGTGGATCGATTGTCGGCAACGGGCAATATTTCGTTTCACGCCTTTCCTCGGACACGACTTCAAGGGTATGATTATTCTTTTTCAGGAATCAAAACGTCGGTTTTATATTACCTGAATGCGTTCGAAGAGGCTGACCGGCTCGTACTCATTAAAAAGAGGCTGCCTGATATTTGTGCATCGTTTCAGGAGGCTGTCGTAGATATGTTACTAGCTCCGATAAAAAAGGCGGTAAAAGAAACGGGTATTCGTCACGTTGGCCTGGTTGGGGGAGTTTCTGCTAATTCCCGCCTCCGTAAAAAATTAGGGGATTTGACGAACACTCTAGGAGGCCAGA
>CALFHN010000054.1 GCA_937876355.1 uncultured Bacteroidota bacterium
ACGTGTTTGTACGATTGTACAATGATGGATTGGTGTATCGCGGAGAGTACTTGATAAATTGGTGTCCTTCAGACATGACCGCCATTTCCGATGAGGAAGTCGATAATGTTGAGCGCAAGGGAAGTCTCTGGTATATAAAATATCCGCTTACAGATGGAAGTGGCTTTATCGAAATAGCCACTACCAGGCCTGAGACCATGCTTGGGGACTCAGCAATCGCTGTACACCCGGAAGATGAGCGCTATTTGCACCTGATTGGTAAAACGGTAACGGTACCGCTAACTAACCGCGCCATTCCAATTATTGCTGACGACTACGTCAAGAGTGAATTTGGAGCGGGCGCACTCAAAGTGACCCCTGCCCATGATAAGAATGACTTTGAAATCGGGCGGAAGCACGGACTCGAAATCATCAACATGATGAATTTCAACGCCACCATCAATGAAAATGGTGGTGCGTATGAAGGCATGGACCGATTCGAGGCCCGGAAGAAGATAGTTGAAGACCTCGATGCTCAAGGGTTCCTCGTGAAAGTGGAGGATTACATGTCCACTGTGCCTATTTCTAGCCGCTCAAAGGTGATTATTGAACCCTTGATTTCCCGTCAATGGTTTGTCAAAATGAAACCTCTTGCAGAACCGGCTATGGAGGCTGTTCGAGATGGTCGTATCAAGTTTCATCCTAAACGGTGGGAAAACGAGTATTTTCGTTGGCTTGAGAATATTCGGGACTGGACCATTTCCAGACAGTTATGGTGGGGACACCGAATTCCGGTTTGGTACTACGTCGATGCCGATGGAGTGATCGATGAAGATCGACCATTCGTAGTTTCGATCGATCAGCCAGAACCAGGTATGATTCAAGACGAAGACGTGTTGGACACCTGGTTTTCTTCGTGGTTGTGGCCTTTTGCGACTCTGGGATGGCCCAATGAAACTCCCGATCTCAAAAAGTTTTATCCTGGAAGCGTCTTAGTCTCAGGGTACGATATCCTGTTTTTCTGGATCGCAAGGATGATTATGGCCGGGTTGTACTTTATGGGAGATGTACCGTATCGGGACATTTTCATCACGGGTATGATCAAAGACAAACTCGGGCGATGGATGTCAAAGTCGCTTGGTAACGGTATAGATCCGCTCGAGATGATCGATCAATATGGCGCAGATGCCGTTCGGTTTAGCCTCACTATTTTGTGTGCTCAAGGGCAGGACATCAAGCTGGACCCGACCAAATTTGAAATGGGACGCAATTTTGCGAACAAAATTTGGAACGCTTTTAATGTCTTTGGGCAATTCATGGAAGATGGCAAAATGTACCGTCGCAAACGGACATTTTCTGAATTGGATTTTGCCGAAAAATGGATGTTGACTAGACTAAATCAGACGATTTCCGAAGTAGAGGAGGACCTTAGCCGATACCGACTCAACGAGGCGATGACAGAGATTTACACGTTGTTTTGGGGCGATTATTGCGACTGGTACCTCGAGTTGATTAAGCCAACTGGTGGCCAACCTATGGATGAAGATCGCATCGCATTGGCCATTGAGATATTTGAGAAAATGCTACAATTGCTACACCCGTTCATGCCCTTCATTACGGAAGAATTGTGGACTCATGTCCGACCACGCGAGGCAGGAGATACCTGCATGATGTCTTCGTGGCCGGTGCAGAATGCTGACGAAATGGACGTCGAAATGGCTGGTCATTTTTCGACCATGCAGGAGCTAATCTCAGGAATTCGAAATATTAGAGCGCAATACAATGTGCCTGCTAACCAAGACATCTCGGCATCTTTACAACTTGAAAGTGCACTTCTAGGTCTGGTTGATAACCACCGGGCATACTTTTCAAAATTAGCCCGAGTAACAGATTTATCAATCTCGTTACAGGCCGTTCGACCAGCGGCATCGGTATCAGCGGTCGTAGGCCGAAATCAGGTCTTTGTGCCACTCGAAGGGATGATAGACCTTGAGATTGAACGAGACCGATTGCGAAAGGAGATCATTCTTAAAGAGTCGTTTTCCAACAGCATTAAAGGCAAGTTGGCTAATGAAAACTTTGTTTCTAGGGCTCCGATTGAAGTCGTGGCTAAAGAGAAAGAAAAGTTGGCAGACACTGAAGCCGAATTAAAACGCCTCCAAGCTTCATTGATTGAGCTGAATTAAGTGGAAATCCTTTCCCTAACAGACTACGCTTCATCAATAGGTTTGGTTTTTGATGCCCTTTAAAACAGTCTTGTTTACTCTTTTTTTGATTTCTGTCAGCCTTGCTGGATGCTCCAAAGGCTCGGCGACAACCGACGAAACGAACCGCGTCCGGGTAAAAAACGTCGCGTATAAAGAATGGCGGGGTGGAGCACGTATTTTAACTGGTGAGCTTGAAAACCTCACCGATATCTTGATTCCAGTTGCTCAGATAGATATTTCCTTATTTGATGCGAACAACCGGCGAGTAGAGTCTCTTATGATTTTGGTTCGCGATATCGGTCCGAGGGCGAGCGTTTCCTTTCGAGAGCCGGTACGAAGCGAATTTGATATCCGAGGCGCGAGGGCGCGGGCCGTCTTCGTTCCATAGGTGTAAGGAGGTAACGATTTATGTGCTTTTCAACGTACCAGTTAGTGGAGCACCAGATTAAAATGAAAGACCGTACAAACATATCGTCCGAAGGAATCAAAAGTGATGATTCTCTTTCAGTCAATAGAGCTGAAAGTGGACCTTATGGCGTACCTCATACTTTTACGTTGGCAGACTCATTTTATGACGCACAAGCCAGCGACGTGTTTTTGCAACGCGCTGAGCACCCTATTTCGGTAGAGCCACCTGTTTTGGTGGAACCACCTGCTTTCGTAGAACAAGTCGCACCTAAGTTGCCAAATCTAAGCCCGCCGAATTATGCTCAGCCAGCGCCAGCGCCAGCGCCAGTTCCAGCGCCCGAATTTGCTCAGTCGGCCCCTCCACCAGTGTTTGCGGCTCCGCCTGTTGCTCAAGTCGCTGTTTCTCAAGGCACGACTGCTCCGCAGCAGAATCAGGTTAATGTCGCTCCTCAGGTTGTTAGTACGCCCAATTTGCGGCCCGTTTCGCCCCGAATTGAGTACCGCCATCTGTCTCCTGAAGAGCGAATGCAAGAATCTTTCCGAATTCCAATCGTCGCAACTTTGGTCTTTGTGGTCACCATGATCGCCATTTATTACATGGGTGGGCAGGTCGGAAGGTATTACGCACCGCTAATTCAGGGAGATAAAGTTGAGTTTGTAGGTCGTCCTCAGTCATCTTCTTAAAATTATTGTTGCTTAAAGGTAGATTTCAAGTACATTCAGGTCTGTACTTCTCAGCAATCCGAATAGTAGACCGTACCAAATCGCCATGTACTCACGTCGAGAATTCCTAGGCACTATAACACGCCCGGCAGCAGCATCCGTTATTGCGGCAACTTTTAATCCGTACATCGTACCCCATTATTTCGAGCGTCTAGCTTCGTATACCGGCACGGTAGCCGATTTCGCCGCTGACGAATCGATGTGGTCGGAAGTTCAGCAAGCATTTACTGTTGATCGTACGGTTATAAACTTGAACAATGGCGGCGTTAGTCCGTCTCCATCGATTGTTCAGGATGCCATGAAGCGCCATTTGGACTACTCGAATGAGATTCCGGTCAGGAACATGTGGGAGCACCTGGAGCCGCAACAGGAAGGTGTACGCCAACGACTGGCTCGGGAGTTTGGAGTTTCCAGCGAAGAAATCGCGTTGACGCGAAATGCATCTGAAGGACTTCAAATTTGCCAATTAGGGATTGACTTGAATCCGGGCGACGAGGTGTTAACCACAACGCACGACTATGGACGGATGATTACAACGTTCAAACAGCGTGAACGCCGCGACGGAATTGTTTTGAAGCAATTTCCCTTACCGATTCCCTCGGAAGATCCCGAGGCAATCGTACGACTGTTTGAGTCCAATATTACGCCCAAGACAAAAGTGATATTGATGTGCCACATCGTAAATATTACTGGTCAGATTTTGCCAGTGAAAGGTGTCGCCCAAATGGCCCGCAAACGTGGCATTCCGGTTATTGTAGACGGAGCACATTCTTTTGCCCACTTTGCATTTAAACATTCAGATTTGGATTGCGACTATTTTGCGACAAGCCTTCACAAATGGCTTCTGGCACCTCACGGAACGGGGATGCTTTATGTGCGCAAAGAAAAAATTAAGGATTTGTGGCCCATGATGGCCGCTCCGGCTTCAAAAGATGATGATATCCGTAAATTTGAAGAAATTGGGACCCACCCTGCGGCCAATCATAATGCAATTGCCGAGGCGCTAACCTTTCATCAGGCGATCGGTGCTGATAAAAAAGAAGCCCGTTTGCGTTACTTGAGAGATTATTGGGCTAATCGACTGTTAGCTCACGGCCGTTTTAAATTGAATACTAGTCTGAATCCAAAGTTTTCATGTTGTATTGGAAACGTCGACATTGACGGCATCGATACATCTGCTGTCGGACGGTATATGTGGGGAGAACATCGTTGTATTATCACCCCCATCAAACATCCAGAATTTGAAGGTGCCAGAGTTACGGCAAACGTTTATACCACGATGGAAGAATTAGAACGATTCTGCGATGGGATGGAGTACTTGGCGGACAACGGGTTACCGGAAAAGTACGCGTAAGGGATGGGTACGACTAAGCGGGTTGCACTTATCGGCGGAGGACTAGTAGGGCTGAGTACGGCTTACGCATTAGCTACCCAATGGCCTGATCTTGAAATCGAACTTTTTGAAAAGGAAGATCGGGTTTCAGCGCACCAATCTGGTCGAAATTCTGGGGTGATTCACTCCGGAATCTACTATCAACCGGGTTCATTGAAGGCCAAGTTATGTCATTCTGGCCGGGAAAAACTGATTGACTTCTGCACTTCTGAAGACGTTCGGTTTGAGACGTGTGGAAAGATAATTGTTGCGACCACGCCTGAAGAAGTACCCAGTTTGGAAGCTATTTTTGAGCACGGAAAGGAAAACGGCGTTCGGTGCAGCTTAATTTCAGCTGACGAAATAGCACAATTTGAGCCTCATGCTGTTGGTTTAAGGGCGATTCATGTTCCCGATGCAGGAATCGTGGACTTTCTGGGTGTTGCCCTGCGTTTGAGATCTATCCTTGAATCGAAAGGCCATCGGATACGATTAGGATCCCCTGTCAGCGCACTTACCCACTCTGATGGACGTGCTGTTTTGACCTCAAATGGGCACACCCATTCCTTCGATCTAATCATTAGTTGCGGCGGTCTTCAAGCGGATCGGCTGGCCCGCATGGCGGGCGCAAACACGGACTTTCAAATCGTCCCTTTCAGAGGGGTCTATTATGAATTGACCCCCGACGCGCGTCGCTTGTGTCAAAATTTAATATATCCCGTTCCTGATCCGGCTTATCCATTTTTAGGGGTCCATTTCACTCGGATGACTGACGGAAGAATAGAAGTCGGTCCCAATGCTGTTCTGGCGACCGGAAGGGAGGGGTATTCTTTGACTAAATGGAACGTCGCTGACATTTCCGAGGCCGTTCGATTTTCAGGATTTAGGCATCTCGCCAGAAACCATTGGAGAAAGGGAATAACAGAGCTACACCGAACCGTTTCTAAAAATGCTTATTTGAAGGCATTAAAAACGTTAGTCCCATCTATTCAAGCAGGAGATTTGATCCCGTGTCGGTCAGGGATTCGGGCCCAGGCTCTTCGGCCAGACGGCAGCATGGTCGACGACTTCGTGATTTTAAATCAACCCAACATGGTTCATGTTTGCAATGCGCCATCTCCAGCCGCAACCGCATGTTTGGCCATTGGCGAGTTCATTGCCGATCAGGTCGCGGGACGCCTAGCTTAAATTAAGAGCATTTAGGCGGATACCGGCCACGAGGCTTCTGGGTCGTGGACAATCCGCCTCAGTACGCAAAAACCATACAAAAACGGGGCTAAAAACAATGTTTTTAGCCCCGCTCGAAAACTCTTGCAAGTAGTATAGATTAGCTGACTGGGGCTTTATTGTCCATACTCATTGGCCCCGCGCCAAAATGAGCTAACAAAAGTGCCGCGCCGGTCAAGCCTAGGTCTTTCATGAAGTTAGTAAAGACCACTTGTTCCATTTCAGGGCCAGCTGTACTCAACATCGGGGCCCAAACGAGAAACGCCGTTGCGGCTAAAAATGCAGCAAGGACAAGGGCCGCTTGTTTAGTTCTATAGCCCACTGCGATGGCGCCTGCACAACCGATAAGCAAAATACCAGTTAGGTAGACAATGACTAATGGCATGGGTAGAAAGGAAGGGACCATTCCATTGTCAACCATCATTTGAGCATCACTAAGATGCCCAAACCCAAACATTAACATGGGGACAATGAAGAGGACTCTTCCAATGACGGGGAGGTATTTCATAAGATATTTTGGATTAAGTGTGTGGGCATTTGCTCTTGCTTCACTGATCGCTGCAGCCCAGTAATTTGTAAATAGGCTTAAAAAGCTGGGAAACAAAAAAATGAGGAAAGGAATCGATTCTTGCTGAACAATTCTATCCTTTGGTGGATTTGAAGACGATTGAGTTACAAGTCAAAGGAAACTATATATTGAGCCTGATAATTGAGGCAAAAGAAGACCTGAACTTTGTATATGATGAAAAAGCCATCCAAACGATTAAAAAAACCAGGACTTGCTCCTGGTACGCTGATTTATACAGGTATCGGGCGGAATGAACCAGTTCAGATAGCTGTGTTTTCCTACACAGAAACCGAGTTTGAAGAAGTCTCGGATGCCTCAATTGATACACTGGATTCGGTCCTAAAATCCCCTTCCAATTTTTGGATCAACGTTTCTGGAATCCATGATATCGCATTGATCGAGTCAATAGGACAAAAAATGGGGCTACATCATTTGGTGATGGAGGATATTGTTCACCCAGAGCAGCGGCCCAAACTTGAAGCCTATGACCATCAATTGTATATGGTGGCAAAAATGATATATCGGGATTCCGCTGGAAATCCCATAAGCGAACAAGTCTCGATTGTACTTGGGAAAAACTACGTCTTATCCTTTCAGGAGCGTCCAGAAGATATTTTTCAACCTGTTCGCGAGAGACTCCGCTTCGGCAAGGGTATGATGCGTAAAATGGGTTCCGATTACATGGCCTATGCTCTTCTCGACCTAATAGTGGATCACTATTTTGTTGTTTTGGAAGAATATGGATCGTCAATGGAGCAGTTTGAAGAGGATGTCATGCGACACCCTTCAAAACAAACCCTGAGTGCAATTAGGGATCAAAAAAAACATTTAATCGCTTTTCGTCGAGACATGTGGCCGGTTCGAGAACTGATTTCGAGCATATTAAGAGATGATTCAGGACTCGTTCGTAAAAAAACCCATACCTACCTGCGGGACGTATACGATCACGTTGTTCAGGCCATCGATCTCGTGGAAACGTATAGGGATTTGTTGTCTGGCCTGACGGACCTTTATTTGTCTTCGTTGAGCCTCAGGATGAACGAGGTAATGCAAGTCCTGACCATTATTGGGAGTATTTTTATTCCAATTACCTTCATCGCCGGCGTTTATGGCATGAACTTTAGCGTTATGCCCGAACTGCAATGGGAATATGGATACTTAGCCATTTGGGTACTAATGGCATCAACTGCGCTGGGGTCTATCTACTTTTTTAAACGGAAAAAGTGGCTGTAATCTGGTACCTCGGCTCTAGATAACATTGGATCAAGTTCGTTTTTGATCGGAGAAAACAATTGTCACCCAGCTTTAGAAAAAAGCCGCAATATTTCTTCAGGAAAGCCGGTTTCAGCTTGGATATGGACCGACTGTCCCGTAAAAGGGTGGGAAAAATCGAGTCCAGTTGCCGCCAACATTAAACGGTCAATACCCAGAGTCATCCGAAAGAATGCATTATGATCCCTATCACCATATTTGCGATCCCCGATGATGGGGTGAAATATGTGTTTTAAGTGTCTTCTTAGTTGGTGCTTCCTACCTGTTTCAGGTCGTACTTCTAGAAGTGAGTACCGTGCTGTCTCATACCGACCAACCGGTTCTGCTACTTCAACTTTTGCTTTTCGAAGATAACTAGTGACGGCTTCTTGTGGTGGTTTGTCTCTTCTAGCTTTGGAATCGGTGGTTTTGTAAACGACGATCAGTGGCAGCGGGAGAAAGGAAGGAACCATTCCATTATCTACCATCATCTGGACACTTCCAAGATGCGCGAAACCAAATATGAGCAGAGGGAGCGTGAAAAGGACTCTTCCAATGACGGGTAGGTATTTCGTAAGATAAGTTGGATTTGGTGGTGGGCATTTGCTGATTGTACCCAATAGGTAGCGGCCCAGTGGTTGTAAATAAGCTCAATAAGCTCGAATACAAAAAGTTTTTGAGTAACGAACGTCTTTTTAAGCCATCTCAATACATAGCATGTATTAAAAATTCTAGGCTTTGGCGGATCTGAAGTCCATTGAGTTACAACCAGAGATAAAAAAAGTATGAATCGCATAACAATTGCCCTCGTCGTGCTACTCATGCCCTTTGCATGTCGATCGGCTTTATCACAAACTCCATTGCGATTGTTGGATACGGATTGGAAGACCGATTTCAGCAAAACAACGATTGATTTATCAGAGCTTTCGGTCAACCTTGCTCGGGATGGGATTCCTGCATTGAGCAACCCAAAGACGGTTTCTGTACGTAAGGCATCTGGGTGGATTTCCGATCAAGAGCCAGTCATTTCTGTTTTGGTCAATGGCCAAGCTCGTGCCTATCCTTTGCAGATACTGATTTGGCATGAGATTGTGAATGATGATCTTGCGGGAGAATCAATTTTGGTAACGTTTTGTCCGTTGTGCTATAGTGCTTTGGCGTTTGAAAGGACCATTGAAGGGGCAAACTATGAATTTGGAGTTTCCGGTATGTTGCGCCATTCAGATATGATTATGTATGACCGACAAACTCATTCCTTGTTTCAACAACTCAACGGCACAGGCCTAGTCGGTAGGTTAGCATCAAAAAAGCTAACCCCGATTCATGCCCAAATAATCTCCTTTATGCAGTTTGCGGACGCATATCCGAACGGAACTGTACTCTCGCGTAATACCGGACATTCACGAAGTTATGGTCAAAATCCATATCCGGGATATGATGATATCAAAGATCGTCCATGGCTTTTCAAAGGTAAAATCGACCCTCGACTTCCTCCCATGGAAAAAGTGATTGGAGTAGATTTGAATGGGATACAAATAGCCTACCCATTCTCCGTTACTCGTAAACTAAATGTGATACACGATTCCGTGGGTGGCGTCAACCTCGTGGTTTTTCACTCGAAGAATGGCGCTGTTTCAGCGATGGATGATCAACATATTTCACAATCTCGAAATCAGGGTTCAACCGGTGTTTTTCGCTCCGAACTAGATGGACAAACACTTCGATTTGAGCCATCTGGATCCGGATTCATAGATTTTGGTACCAAGTCACTGTGGGATATTACAGGGCGGGCCATTTCGGGCCCCATGTCAGGTAAATCTCTTTCTCCACTTGTGCATGGCGATATGTACTCTTTTGCTTGGCTTACTGTATTCCCCAATTCCAAAATATATATTGAGCCCGGTAAATGACCTGGACCTCACTCTATGAGATAATACGCTTAGGTCCTTTCAAAAATTCCCATTACCTCGTCCGGAAAACCGCTGTGGCATTTTATCAGGACCAACCTTTCTGTAAAAGGGTGGGTAAACTCGAGTCCAGTTGCGGCCAACATCAAGCGGTCCGTTCCTAGATTCGTCTTGAAAAAAGCATTATGATCCCTATCACCATATTTGCGATCCCCGATGATGGGGTGAAATATGTGTTTTAAGTGTCTTCTTAGTTGGTGCTTCCTACCTGTTTCAGGTCGTACTTCTAGAAGTGAGTACCGTGCTGTCTCATACCGACCAACCGGTTCTGCTACTTCAACTTTTGCTTTTCGAAGATAACTAGTGACGGCTTCTTGTGGTGGTTTGTCTCTTCTAGCTTTGGAATCGGTGGTTTTGTCCAGGAGCTCCTGCAGGGCGTAATCTATTCTATCTTCCATCAAGGTCCATCCGCGTACAATGGCCGTGTAATTTTTTGCTGCCTGGCCCAACTGTAGGATTTCAGAAAATGCCCTTGCTGCATCTGGATCTTTACCAAACATAAGTATGCCTGAAGTTGGTTTGTCCAACCTATGTACGGGAAACACGTGTTGTCCGATTTGATCGCGAAGCGTCTGGACGGCAAATACCTGTTCACGCGCATCCATTTTGGATCGATGAACCAACATTCCTGATGGCTTATCGATAGCTATGAAATGTTCGTCTTCAAACAACACCCGTAGTTCGGCGAATTCCGTCAATTAAAGATCCACTTCCTTCTTTTTCAGGATAAACAGTCCATAATGCCCACCCGTGACCACAATTGAGCCACTTTTGAAGTACGGATAATTGCTCCACGAAACGCCTCTACCACCGATCGGTGAGGTATCGAAGTACGCTGTTTCAAACGGATTTAGAGGATCGGTGATATCTAAAATGCGAAGTCCAGCCGACGTATTGGACTGATACATCAGGTTTCCCTTGACGTAGAGGTTGTGGTCCGTTTCAGTGGTTGTGGCGATGTGCTCACCTGCCAAAACTGGTTCGTCTAAATCGATTAAGTCCCAAATCAACGTTCGTGTTCCGTCAACTAGATTACCTGCTTCGTCCAATTCGTCGTTCAAGTAAAAATACCGATGATCGTCAGTAAGCCATCCTTGATGCGCATAGGCTACACTGGGATACGTGGCTATAGAAATAGAGTATGGAGCTTTTTTGTCGGTTACATTGGCAATAGAAAGGGCTGTTTCATTCGAGCCGAAGCAGATTTCTTGGCCGGAGTACGCTGCGTCAGGGCCATGGTAAATCACACATTGTGCATCGTGAGAGTATCCGGTTCCCCTTCGGCCCGTAGAACCATCGGTAAAACAACCGGCAAATACTGGGTTTGCAGGGTCTTTCAAGTCAATCATGTGCAATCCGCCTCCGCACGTCTCGCCACCGGAGCTACTTCCGACAGAATATGCGAACCCAGTTTCCTCGTTTATTACGATGTTGTGGGCAGAAAATATTTCAGCATAATGATTGGTCTCTTCGAATGTTACTGGCGTCGTTACGTGTCGCAATTGTCTCAAGTCAAAAACCTGCATTCCGTGCGCACCTGCGCCGTCTGACACGATGTATGCGTGATCTTTGTACACTTTCATATCCCTCCAGACACTGATGTTGGCAGTGGGAGGCATTGGTAATTTTCCTAAATAGATAGGATTGAAAACGTCAGTCACATCTACGAAAGAGGTTTGATTTGATAATCCAACGATGGCGTACTCACGTCCGGTCTCTGGATCTTCCCAGCCCCATAGGTCATTAGTTCGAATACCCCTGTCGGCTCCCAGATCTTTCATGGAAACAAACGACGTCATATCCACATCCTTACACGGAAAATCGCCGGCGAGTTCGTTTTTGCATTCAATTAATTCACCCGCTACAGAGTCATACCCCTCCGTATCGTCAACAAGATCAGGGCCTTGTTGCCAAATTGGCTCGTATTTAACAAATGGAATAACCGCGCCTGCCCGGTTATCGATTCCAGAAGCCCCAACAGCAGCAATTTTGCCGTTGAATGCAATGGCTGATCCAAATCCGCTTCCTGCCACTAAATTTGACGTGGGAAATCTTGATACGCCAAGAATGGTGTGATTCTCATCAATCCCAAAGGTATACACCGCCCCTGTACCTGCTCGTCCACCTTCGCCCGGGCTTCCTACCCAGATTTGGTCAATTCCTAAAGCAATGGAAGATCCAAATAGGTCATTTCTCGAGGAGGAATAAGGTGAAAGCCTCGAATCAAGATTGAATTCTCCGTTCTCCAGTGAAAAAAGCCACACTGTTCCGCTTCTACCGCTAAAACCAGGGGCTCCCACTGCTAGTTTGTTCCCATTGGAGGCCAGTACCAGGCCCGTTTGATCCCCGTTGGATGCGGGTATAGACGGTAGGGTCCCTGAATTCACCCACTTGTTTGCAGCGTCGCGCGTCATAACGTCCACTCTACCGCCGATTAGATTGGTTCCAGGGGCACCCACAAGCAATTTGTCGCCTACTAGGGCAAGCGACGTACCAAATAAGCTTCCCAGTTCATCTTTTTCTTGACCAAAATGATCTTCTTCAATCAATCCGATATCCGCTGCAAATGAATAAATCCATACGGTTCCTGGATCGTCAGCGGTACCTGGATTTGAAACCACTGCTGTATCATTTGACAGGGCTACTACTTCTCCAAAGCCAGTTGCTGGATTTGAGACCGTACTGATAAGCGACCAAGTACTCCCTGTATTTTTATACAAATAAATCGTTTTTTTCCCTGGGGCTCCAACAAGCATTAAATTGCCATGAACAGCCATTGAAGAGCCAAATCCGTCTACACTGCCATCGTTTTCTGGAGCAGTCACTCTTCCAGTTTCCGCCCACTCGCCGCCCGATATTTGCCCAAATAAGTAGACAACTCCCGGACGAATTTGGCTGCGGCCATCTCCCGCTAAAATGGTATCGCCATGTACAGCGGTTGATGTACCAAATTGTTGCCCTGCACTGGGCATGGCCACCAAAACAGAAAGCGTGAGGGTAAGTGCGAGAGCGAGGCGACGATTCATTTGGAAAGAGATCTAAAAGTGAAAAGATCACAAAAAGCGAATTGAGTTTATTCCGCTGACTGCTTCAGGATCAGATAGGTTGTCTACAATCGAATAATAATGCTAGGCTGGATACTAATCCTCTTTTTTTGACCGATTCGTTTACCAAGATTTTCGACGCTTTCAAAGCTCTCTCGGTACTGAAATCCTATTAACAAATGTTTTTTAATAAGATAAGCCACCTCTAAACGAAGCAATCCATCAGTATCGGCACCGTAAAAAATGTCATTGAGCGAATTCATGTTGACCCGATCAAACACCCAGCGAAATTGAAACGGGAGGTTCGGATCGGCAACAAGAAAATCAATTTTAAACCACCCACTTTGTTTTCGGCTCCATGAATGCTCTAGGCTCCATTTTAAGCGGTATTTGGATTTAAATCGAAACTCCATACCGATATAAGAGCCCCACTCAACTTTATCGCGGCTTTTGAGTGCGTTTCTTTTGGTGTTAATTGCTTCATATTCTTCGCCGTTGGCAAGCGTGACCGATGTGGTTTTAAAGCGGTCAACTTCATACCGAGAGTTGAAGTAGGATGGAAGGTACTCCCGGCCGAGCAATCGTTGTTCAAACCATGCGGCCACTCGGGTTTCTTTAATTTTACTTTCGGCCTTTAAGCCTAATCCCAAACCGCTGCCAAGGCCAAAAATGTTGCCTAATTCCGCGTAGCCCTCAAAAAGGTCAAGATTGGTGCCT
>CALFHN010000055.1 GCA_937876355.1 uncultured Bacteroidota bacterium
GCAAGATTCCACCTAACTATTAACTTATTCTGTCCGAAGAACCAGGACCATCTCTCTTCTTCCCATGTTGGCGGCGCTACTATTAGCGTTTTCTGAGTATTATTAAGAGTTCACAAACCTTTTGGTGTGCTCCGAATAATATAATTATGCAGACTTCGAACGATTCTTGGACCCATGCGCATGATATGGCCATGGTGTTTTTAGCACTGGTGTACTCAACCGATGCTTCGCTTTCTGATGAAGAAGTAGATTCTATTTCAAAATCACTCCGATCATGGAGACCAACCGCATCCGATCATGAGATCCACGAAATCGTTCTTGAGGCCGCGTCAATCTTTTTTGAGTCGGACGCGGAAAAGGAGGTGGTCCAATCTGTCATGTCTCTAGGAAGCGCTTTGAGTAAAGAGCAGCGGCAGCAGCTTCTAAAAGATGCGATGGGAATTGCCGAAGCGGACGGCGTTCTCTTGAATTCAGAACTTAATGTACTATCGATTCTGGCATCGGCTTGGGATATAAAAGCAACCAAAGATCGTCTCATCGAAGAAACCAATGTTCGATTAGAAAGTGATCCTCAGTGGAGCGTTCTTCATGATATTGCCCTGATGTATATCATCATGGCCCACAGCACTGATGGAGACTTGTCCGAAATTGAAATATCCACTATGGTAGATCGCTTAAGTGAATGGGAGCCAGAATTAGATGAAGAAAAAATTCGCTCAATTCTCAGGACGACCCTTGAATATTATGGCCAAAGTCCCGGCAAGGCCGACATTCAAGACTCCGTCAAGGCCATTAAAGATGCACTCCCAAGGGCTCAGCGACTGGTGGTGCTTGATGATCTAGTAACTATTGCACGTTCAGATGGGACGGTCAAGGTAGGGGAGAGGGAGATCGTCGAGTCGTTATCTTCTGCTTGGAATATAGATATTCGGATTGCTTTTTAAAGACCTTGATCGGTATCCAGAATCTCTCGGATAATCTTCAAATGATGCTCGGTGTGAATTGTCATGAATTCGAGGGCTTCATTTCGGTACATCACGTCCATGATAGGATGGATCAAAGTAGCTTTTTCCGATATTGCCAACGGATTCCCAAGTCTATTACGAGTTTTTAGTATTAACCGCGCAAGGAATTCCTGACTTGGGTTATCACTAGGTCTCGAAATGGCTGGCGCTTCTATAGCACCTCTTGGAAATTCCTTCGATTGCATAACCGTATCTCGATATAAATTGGCTGCGCGGCTACCTGTTCCAGGGTGCTCTTTTCTAAGAGCAAGAATCATCCCAGATATAGCAATAAGAGAATGCTCAATATGTTGGCCAACGCTCCATTTACTAATCGAATCTCGTCCAACTAAAGCCGAGTTCGTGAAATTGTCAAGTTCGGTTAGCTGACCGTTTAATTTTTCAACAAAGCGTTGCATACGTTACTTCTAGTACTCTTTAGCGGAAAATTGTGATTTTTTATTGATCGACAGAAGGCCTTGATTTTGCTTTTCCGGACAGCTCTACGGGAGGGGTTTTTGAGGAAGCATCCTTGCTTGAGCTCTGCTCGGCGCCAGAGAATGATTCGGATGAATCGGAGGCTGAGGTTGAGCTTTGTCTAATTGGGTCGTTGACGAATTGTCCGCTGGTGGGATTTGCAAAACCCTGATTCCCTCCAAATGCGCCAAAATTGATACTAATTCCGCTTTTTCCTTTGAAAAATGCTTGAACAAAATGCCGTATAAAACCTCGTGTTACGGGAAAAAGGCCCAAAAAGCCCAATAAATCGGTTAGAACACCTGGAGTGACCAACAGTGTCCCAGACACTAAAATAATACCTCCATCAATCAGTTCAGTACCCGGCATTTGACCGGAACCAAGTTTCTTATTCAATTCTGTCCAAACTGCAAGTCCCTGTTTTTTTGTCATGTACGAGCCAAGCAGCCCGGTTGCTAGAATCAATCCAAATGTTTGCAATCCGCCAATGAGTTGGCCCAGTTGAATCAGCAAATAGATTTCAACTGCTGGAAGAACAACAAATAACAGCAAGAGCCAAGGCATACAATTTCTGTTTTATGGTTTTATTGTGTACGATGACATTGCCTAAAGGCTTCGTTAGGAATCGGATTTTTTCACCAATTTCCAAGTAGCGGAAATGATATACGCGGATTTCGGGATGAAAAACCGTAAAAAGAAAACCTATATTTTTGGCGTTAGGGTAAAAACTGAGCTGGAAAATGAGGTGACCAATACTTATCCAGACGCCAATTAAGTATTATAGAAACCATACTCAGTGTAACTAATCGGCATTTGACGAATCAGATCCGGTACACTCCACAAAACGATTTAGATTATTTTGTCCTCTTTCGTCGCTTTGTTGATCTCTATTTATAGCCTGATTGGGGTCATATTAGCTCCAATACTATCTTTTGGAGCCCTCCGCCGGCTGGATCCTGCGACAAAAGATTCTACTATTGGTTTTAAGCTGATCATTCTCCCGGGAATAGCACTTTTATGGCCGCTTATGGTGTCACGGCTTCTGCGAGGAGCCTCAGTTCCAATGGAAGAAACAGCCCATAAAAAAATGTGGCGAGGCGAAGAATGATAAAATCGCTTCGCAAATCCCATCTCAGAGCATGGATCTTCCTTGCTCTTGTTTTCATCCTCATTCTTGCGTTTGCGTGGTTAAAACGAGGGGGCTTGTAATGGGACACGCATACCAAGCTGTAGTTTTTAATCGCCAAAAGCGTCTCTACGATGGTGTTATTGCTGGAACGGTATTGTTGTATCTAGTTCTCTTTATTGGTCTGGGACTCTCACAGTACGAGTCAATTACAGCGGAAACATTGATCATTCGGGCGCTTTCCACGGCCGCTTTTGGACTACTGCATGTCATCCTTAGCATCGGCCCGATGGCTAGGATCGACGATCGGTTTTTGCCTTTCTTGTACAACAGGAGGCATCTTGGAGTGATAATGGCGCTTCTTGCAGTTGGTCACGGTGTGTTTGCACTATTGCAGTTTCATCTTTTCGGGGCTGTCAATCCACTGGTGAGCGTGCTGTCGACTGATGGTTCGTTTTGGAGTTCTTTAAACGGATCCGGTCCATTTCCATTTCAACCATTTGGCTTTTTTGCTCTCCTTGTTATTGCTGTAATGGCGGCCACTAGTCACGATTTTTGGCTCTCTCAATTATCAGCACCGGTTTGGAAAAAGCTTCACATGTTGGTGTATTTTGCGTACGCTTTATTGGTAGTACACGTCGTTTTGGGAATTGGGCAAGAATCTTCAACGGTTTGGCCCTTGCTGTTTACGTCACTTGGGGCATGTTGGCTGGTATCCATTCACCTCTGGGCTGGTATCAAATCACACAAAAACGATTCTGAAATACATTCAGAAGACCGCGGCGGGTTTGTCAACGCGGGGCCACTTCTTGATATCGAAGATGGACGTGCCATATCACTAATGATTGCCGGAGAAACGGTGGCCCTGTTTCGCGAAGGCCAGAAAGCCCATGCCGTCTCCGGAATTTGCCAACACCAGAATGGTCCTCTAGCTGAAGGGCGTATAATTGATGGTTTAATTACATGTCCCTGGCACGGTTATCAATATTGTCCAAAATCCGGAAAATCGCCAGAACCGTTTTCTGAACATATCCCAACCTTTGAGACGCGTTTAGAAAATGGGGACGTGTGGGTTAGAACGACTGTTATTCCTATTTAGACACATTTTCAGCATTAATCAAATTGCACCACTTCAAAATTTGAAACGTCCTTTTTATATCGGTTACCTTGCAACGGCTGCACCAGAAACCTCTCGATTCGTTCACAAGGTTGTGGGCCTAATCATCATCGTGCTTCTTGGGTCGGGAGTAATCTGGACCTCCATATTCGCTGATTCCACAAATGGAACGTTCGAGTATGGGGTGGTGAAAGAGTGGAATGGCACTATTCAACTTGAGCCGTATCCGGTATTAATTTCAAATAACCGGCAGTTTCTGATAGTGGCTCCATTTAAGCACGGCGCGGAGTCTCTCGTAAAGGAATATGAAGGCCAATCGGTCGCGGTTCACGGCAGTCTCATATATCGCGGTGGGGTGAACATGATAGAATTAGCTGATATTCAGCCCGATATAGCTTCTGTGAGCACGTCTGAACCATTTTCATCTCGATTGTGGGAGACCGAACCTCAAACACTTTCGGGCGACATTGTGGATGGCAAATGTTGGCTTGGCGTTATGAATCCTGGCGAAGGCCTTCTGCACAGCGCGTGCGCGCGTCTTTGTTTACTAGGCGACATTCCGCCACTTTTCATAGTTGACGGTGACGTTTATGTTTTGGTGGACCAAGCGGGCGACGCGTTCAAACGAGAGTCAGGAAAACCATCAAATGGCCCGGCAACGCTGATCACTAGATTAAGCCTTCCGCGCGACGGTGAACTCCGCTATGCGATGGTTGAGTCGCTCCAGGTCCAAAGTCGGGACTAGTGTGTTTGGAGTCTGAATAAAATGGACAGACAATCGAAGTTGTCACGCTTTACGATCTGTTTTCACGCAGAAGTGGAAATGTGAACATATTTTGGTTTTAACACAAAAACGCGCCTTATTCTTGATGTATGATAATACTAGTTATCGTACATTAAGACTATATTTGATTCAATTAATTGGCCTTGAACCAGTAGTTTTGCTCTGAAATGACCCACCAAGTCCCAATAATACCTTCTAGAGAAGATTTACCAGGAAACGTAGCCTCGGATCGACTCATCGATACCTATTTGCTAAAATTCGATCGGGTTGCAACGCGGCGAGCCTACCGAACAGACTTAACACATTTTTTTGGTTCGATCGAGGTATCACTTGATGAAGCAAAAGCAGTTTCATTTGTACTGGTCAACAAATACATCGCGTCGCTGGAAAGCACTGGATCGAAAACATCGACCATTCGCCGTAGAGTCGCAGCCATTAGAGGATTTTACGACTGGCTCCACGCACTTGGTGCCATTGAAAACAATCCGGCGCATCGTCAGCTCATTCGGCGTATATCAAGTGTTCGAACGAAAGATCGAGCAATCATAGTTTTAACGTCTGACCAAGCGACGCGCCTATTATCCGCCGCCGCTTCCGAAAATGCGCGTAATCATGCCATGATGCTAACTATGCTTCATTGTGTGCTTCGTCGAAGCGAAGTAGCCAACATGGATGTGGACCACATTCGGCCAATGGGGAAATATTGGATTCTAGACCTACCCTATACCAAGGGCGGCGCCGATCAATATGTAAAAATCCCTGAACATGTCGTGGAAGTCATTGAGGCTCACAAAGAAGCCTATGGAATCGCTTCTGGTCCACTGTGGCGGTCTCTATCGCGCAGAAACGAAGGCGGTCGCCTAACGCCCACCAGTATTTATCGAATCGTCCGGGCTACGGCTCTGACCGCTGGGCTACCCGAAATTGGCGCCCACACGCTTAGGCACACTGGATGCACCTTGGCCATTGAAGCTGGAGCCAGTATACAGCAGGTACAAAGCCATGCTCGTCACAAGCAAATAGAAACAACCATGGTATACGTCCACCAGCGGGATCGACTTCGCGATAGCGCCGCAGATTATATCAATTTGGACAATAAAAACGATTGAACCCTGCCCGCCCCATACCGATTGTTGCCGGCCCCACTGCCGTTGGTAAAACGGCTACAAGTATCGCCTTGGCCAAATCACTCGACGCTGAAATTATTTCAGCGGATAGCCGCCAGATTTATCGGGAGTTTTCAATAGGCACGGCTAGCCCAACGGCGGCACAGTTGTCTGTTGTCAGGCACCATTTCGTGCACGAAATTCCGATTGGAACGGCGTATTCCGCGGGTGTATTTGCTGGCGACGTAGGCTCTGTTGCGAAGGATATTTTGGAGAGAGGAAAAAACATTGTTGTCACGGGGGGCTCGACCTTGTACATACACGCACTTCTACATGGCCTTT
>CALFHN010000056.1 GCA_937876355.1 uncultured Bacteroidota bacterium
TGCGTACGCTGTATTTTGACTACCATTATGGGGTCTTGGATCACTTCATTCGTGATCAGGACGATGCTCGCACCAAACTTTTATCGTTGGTTCAGGGATTAGTTGGACTGCGTGAGGAAGTGAGTCGAGCCTATTATTTAGATCAGTTTTTCTCGGCAAAGTTTTTGGAAATCGCAAACGTGTTCCGGTCTTCACCGCAAGCCGTGCAAGCTTTTGATGCTTTGTCAGTAATGGATCCTGCTCATTTGTCCGAGTACTCGTATATGATGCAATAATGCCCGTACCTAACCCGTGTTGTCTCGATCCTGACCAATTCGTGCCTTCGAATAATCGAGAATGGGGGCAAAAAAAAACGCCGACTACCATTACAGTAATCGACGTTTCGTGCGAAAGGAGGGACTCGAACCCTCACACCCGTTAAGGTACTAGATCCTAAGTCTAGCGCGTCTGCCAATTCCGCCACTCTCGCAGAGCGCTCTGTAATTCAAAACAAACCCAATGGGTTCCGGAAAATGATGCGTTCATTGCTCGATTCGTCAAAAAGTGTACTGGTTCTGCTAATCTTCATATCCGCGTGTAGTCCACCTATCCAGATTGCCACGGTGACGGGAAGGATGGAAAAGTTGCCTGACACACCTGAAAAAGACGATTCTGCACTTTCTGAAGTCGATTCTAAGCCGGTTGGGCCTCTTTATCCAATTGTGGAGCCAGGCAAATTTGATGATGGAAAAATGTGGACGTTCGACCATGTGCCGGCTCAATATTTGCGTGATACTTATGGAATTCCAGCTGATTCCACTTGGTTTGACAAGGCTCGTCTGGGCGCTTTGCGGTTTTCATCGATATGTTCAGCGTCTCTGGTTTCATCCCGTGGATTGGTTATGACAAATCACCACTGCGCAAGAGAGTCGATAATTGACGCCCAGAAGCCGGGAGAAAATCTGCTCGATAGCGGTTATTATGCTTCGCACGATTCGCTAGAGCGGAAGGTCGAAGATTTATACGTAGAGCAGCTCATTTCAATTGAAGACGTTACACTCGAGGTGTTGAACGCGGCCGAAAAGGTTCCAGGAGCTGGGCCCAAAGCGGAAGCTCGTCGGAAGCGTGCTGAAGCCATCGAAAACCGAACCAAGGCGAGATTGGAAACAACAGACAAAACGATGACCGCCGAAGTTGTTGAGTTGTATTCTGGCGGTAAATATGCGCTGTATACGTACAAGAAATATGAGGACGTGCGTTTGGTTTTCGCCCCAGAGCTTAAAATGGGCTACTTCGGAGGCGATACGGATAATTTCACTTTCCCTCGGCACACATTGGATGTCTCCTTTTTTCGCATTTGGATGGGAGATTCAGTTGGGACTACGCCGGAGTACTTCACTTGGAACACTTCTGGAGTAAACGAAGGGGATCCCGTATTTGTAGTTGGGAATCCTGGGTCGACCTCTAGGTTACACACGATAGCGCAGTTGGAATACGAGCGCGATGTAGAACTCCCAGGGGTTCTTGAGATATTGGACGATCGTATAGCAGTTTTGAGTGATTACGTTCAATCTATCACCGCTGAAGCCGACTCCTTTGATGTCCGAAATGACCTAATGGGGGCTCGAAATACGCAGAAGTCACTTGAAGGCCAGTATAAAGGACTATTACATGGTGACGTTTTGTCTCGCACCTATTCTTCTGAAATCAAACTGGATCAAGTGATTCAGGAAAGTGATTCGTTGTCGCAATTGTACGGGTCTGTGTTGAAGGATATTCGATTACTTCAGAGCTCAAAAAAAGCATCATCTAAAAAAGCTGCTGCGTTTTATCACTTTTTGAACCCGTCTGTGTCTTCCCGCATCCTTTCTCGCTCGATTTACGGCTATGTCTATTCGCTATTGAGACAACGTGGTGCTCCTCCTGAACAACTTCAGGAAATCAGGAAGGAAGCTCTGTCTATTAAGAGCTGGCCTCCTGCATTGGAAAAATCGATTATCGCGCATCGCCTACACGATTTTTCGACGTATTTAGGCATGGCTGATCCATCGATGAAAAGAATATTGGGCACCTTGACCATCGAGCAACTTGCGGATTCGCTTGTTACCCAAACTGCCCTTTCTGATTCTACAGAATTCAGAAAACTTTTGGACGGCAATTATCTGGCAAGCGGAGATGCAACGGTTAATCTGATTAACGCCCTAGCGCCGTTGTATTTTACACTAGATCAGGAACTGCGTTCATTTGGTGAACGGGAAACTGCGTTCCTAGCCCGTTTGTCGATGGCTCAGTTTGCTGTAAACGGAGAAGATGCACCTCCAGACGCTACTTTTACGTTGCGTTTATCCGATGGAGTTGTGCAATCCTACACAAGTGCTGGTGTACATGTACCAGCTTTTACCAATTTCACCGGGTTGTACGCCCTTTCCAACGCAAAACAAGGTTTGCTCGAGTGGGATTTGCCTCCTAGTTGGATTGCTGCTGAAGGAGAACTACCTGGAGATATTCCTTACAACCTAGTGTCTACCAACGACATCACAGGCGGGAATTCTGGATCTCCACTTCTGAACTCTCAATTAGAAGTAATAGGATTGATATTCGACGGAAATCTAGAATCGCTTCCCAACGAATATGTATTTGACACAACGGCGGCGCGTGCTATTTCGGTGGATGCGCGAGCCATTATTGCTGCCTTGAAGTTCGTTTATCACACCGACCGATTGATTGATGAGTTGGTTAAATGATCCCTAGATGGAGAAATCAACCTCCTAGTTTTGGAGTGCAGAAATGATAGCTGGTGTAACTCCTGTCAAGTCGGTGACATCCTTAAAATAACTGGCAGATGCTCCCATGGCGATGAGCGGAACAGGATTATTAGTGTGTGTTTTGGTTGACATGTCTTCGATATTGCCATGGTCGCTTGTTATGACCAGCGTTGTGTTATCGAAATCCAAATGCTGCAATAGTCCATGAAACAGTTGGTCAAGTTTGCCCAGCACTATTTTGGCTTCTTTTGGATTCTCTGAATGTCCGGCTTTGTCGGTTAAAAAGTATTCAAACAAAGAAAGACTGTGCTTTCCGCTCAGAGATGTCATCCTTTTTGCTGCTTCGTCCATATCGATCGTTGTTACTGAAGCTCCAGCTACTAGGCGCAGTCCTTTTCCATCCAAATCTGCAGCTATTGCCCGTCCTGCTTCCAAATCGAGCAGCGTCTTTAGTGGCATTTTAGCATCAAGGCAACACCTGGTAGTCGTCGACCAGCGATCACGTTTTTTGGCCGCCTCAAAAAAACGCTTTGGGAAGGCGTTGAGAAAAACTGGCGGTTGGCTACCCGAAATAGACTGACATTGAATAAACATGTTTTGGGTAAGCAGAATGGGCCTCGACGTCGAATGTGGGAAAGGCCCATAGTGTCTTCCAGCGAGCTTGGCACAATTGACGCCAGAAAACAGGCTTGCCTGCCCCGTACCACTTTGGGGAAGCCCGTCAACGCCCAAATTAGCGTCAATTCGTTTAACTACTAGTGTGGGTTCATCACGATCAACAAAGTAATCTTCAGTCCACTTTTGATTGCCAATTAGAGCTTCCCATCCCGGCAATTCGAGGGTTGTGAATGGATTATGGGGGCCAGGACTCCCTATGCCGACTCCATCTATAAAAATAAAAAGGATTCTTTTCACAGCTCTCGCGTTACCTTTAAAACACGTGTTAATTCCACAAATAAATAATTAGCCAATCGGCCCGACGCTGCTTTATGGAAAGATTTTGGCCAGCCTACAATCGCTTGAAACAGGCCCTCACTCCTCCAGGGCCCACGCCAACCTACGCATTGGTCATGAGCGGTGGTGGAGCCAGAGCTGCGTACCAAGCCGGGGTGCTGCAATATATCGCGGATCATTTAGAAAGTCCTCAATTCGATATTATTACTGGTGTTTCGGCTGGCAGTATTAATGCGGCGCAATTGGCGAATGACGAAAGGTCCTTCAAAGAAGCAGTAAAACATCTCAATCATGGCTGGGCCAATCTGGCTGCAGACGATGTATACCGTGCTTCCACGAGCTTCAACGTTCTCATGAGCATGCTCCGGAGATCGTCCGACCACGACAAGGAACTACTTCCAAGGGCTGGGTTGGTCCATACTGAGCCTCTCGACGCTTACCTGAAGAAAGTGCTCAATGCGCCTGATGGTGAAATTACCGGGATAGCTCGAAATATTAGTAGTGGGCGGCTCAAGGCTTGTGCTTTGGTTACGACGGACTATTCAACGGGTCAGACCGTTACCTGGGTTGAGGGTGCAAAAATGGTAGGAGGGGAGAGGCCCAATCGAATCAGCAAAAACACCACCCTCAATGTCGATCACATAATGGCCTCCACTTCGCTTCCTTTTCTTTTTCCTGCTATCCCGATTAACGAACACTGGTATGGCGATGGTGGTATTCGTCAAGCTGAGCCGCTAAGCCCAGCCGTCCATCTTGGGGCTGATAAAATCTTAGCCATTTCGACTCGATATTCACGAACTATGGAGGAAGCAATGAACCCGGTTGCCTTAGGGTATCCTCCAGCAGCTCAAATATTTGGAGTACTGCTCAATGCTGTATTTTTGGATAGACTAGACCAGGACGCGATGACGCTAGATCGGATGAACAAATTGGTTTTAGGATTGGCACCTTGGAAGCGTCAAGGTATGAGAAAAATCGACCTGCATGTTATGAGACCTTCTGTTGACCTTGGTAGACTTTCGAGTGAGTTCCAGCATGATCTTCAGGGAGTTTTGAGGCTTATCTCGAGGGGACTTGGAAGCAAAGACACGGAAAGTCCTGATTGGCTTTCTATGATTCTTTTTGACCCCAAATACACGTCAAAATTGATAGAGATTGGATATACAGACGCTGGGAATCAACGTGATCGGCTTGAGGCATTTTTTGCGAAGTGAGAAAGGCGTCATTAAAGCACTTTAACTATGAACAAAACGCATAAAAAAAAGGGAGCCGGAATTGAATAATCAATTCCGGCTCCCTTAATCGTAGCGGGGGCAGGATTCGAACCTGCGACCTCCGGGTTATGAGCCCGATGAGCTACCAGCTGCTCCACCCCGCGATCTAGAATATCAAATATACGCATGAACATGCGATTCGCAACAAGAAGATATCGAGAGGACTCCATTGTTCTTTCGATGTCGTATTTTGTAAAAAGTGCTTAAAAGAACTTATTTAATCTTGTTTTCATGGCAACTCTTCATCCGTTTCGCGCAGTGCGCCCAACTCCAGAAAAGGCGATTGAAGTCGCCTGTGTACCATACGATGTGTTAAATACATCAGAAGCATCTGGACTGGCCGCCGGAAAACCGCTCAGCTTTTTACATGTCATCCGCCCAGAGATTGATTTACCCCCTGGGACGGACGAATATGCTGATGAGGTCTACGCAAAAGGGGCCCAAAACCTCTCTCATTACATCCAAGGACCCTATTCTATCCAAGAAACGGATCCCTCCCTATATGTTTATAGGTTAATAATGGATGGAAGGGCGCAAACAGGCGTGTTTGGATGTGTATCTGTTAAAGATTACGATGACAATGTCATCTTAAAACATGAACTGACCAGACCTTCCAAAGAAGATGATCGAACGAGGCATATCATTGAACAAAGCGCACACGCCGAGCCTATCATGCTCACGTTCAAGGATGACGCAAAGGTATCAGCTATTATCGCGAAGACCATGTTGTCTGACGCTCTATATGATTTAACGGCACCTGATGGCGTCCAGCACACCATTTGGACGGTTTCTGAGCCAAAAGAATTGGAAAACGCTTTTAGCTCTATTTCTAATCTATATGTAGCAGATGGTCATCATCGTTGTAAAGCGGCCAGTAGGGCTGTAGAAGCTCTCGGCGGTTCCGACGATCCGTCCAAGGAAGTAAACTATTTTCCTGCCGTTCTTTTTCCCATGGGAGATATGGCAATTCTCGCATACAATCGAGTAATTAAAAAATTACCCGGAAGCTCTGCGGACTTCCTGTCTGATTTAAAATCGCGGTTTGACGTTAAGTCGGTTACTGATCCGGTACCAACTAAAAAGGGCGATATATGCATATTTTTGGAAAATCAGTGGTTTGCCATCACGTTGCCTGAAGCGACAACGGATTCGGTTGTAGATTCTTTGGATGTTGGGCGGTTGACGGATTCTATTTTGAAACCGATGTTGAACATTCACGATCCTAGACGTGATTACAACATTGATTTTGTTGGTGGAATTCGGGGCACGTCAGAGCTAGAATTACTTGTTCGCTCAGGGGCTTGTCAAATGGCTATCTCTATGTACCCCACGAGTATAGAGGAATTGGTTCACGTTTCTGATGCAGGTCTCTTGATGCCTCCAAAATCAACATGGTTCGAGCCTAAACTCAGAAGTGGCCTGTTGGTCCACGTCTTTTAATGTGATCGAACTGTCATTATTCCGTTTGGTCTTTCACCACCTTAAAACTGTACGTTATCAAAATGCGAGTCTTATTAGCTGATAGCCTTTCCGATTCGGTACTAGAACAATTGACTTTGGGCAAGTGCCACGTTGAAAACCGACCCGAACTAAAGGGGGAGTCTTTGACTCAAATGATGCGTGATTTTCAGCCGCAAGTCCTTGTGGTTCGGTCAACCAAAGTTACGGAGGCTGATTTCAAAGCAGCTCCAAGTTTAGAATTAGTCGTCAGGGCCGGTGCGGGATACGATAATATTGACGTTAGCACGGCCTCAGGATTTGGAGTTTTTGTTGCCAATTGTCCTGGAAAAAACTCTGCTGCAGTGGCCGAATTGACGATTGGATTGATTCTGTCCATCGATCGATCAATTCCCGACAATGTAATTGACGCGAGAAGCGGGGAGTGGAATAAGGCAAAGTATGGCAAAGCAAATGGGGTAAAGGGAAAGGTTCTGGGGATAATTGGCCTTGGTAGTATTGGGAAAGAAGTAATTACGCGCGCAAAAGGCCTAGACATGCAGGTAGTTGCTTGGAGTCGTTCTTTAACGGCTGGATTGGCCCGTGAATTAGGAGTTGAAATGAAAGCTACTCCCAATGAAGTAGCTTCAGCA
>CALFHN010000057.1 GCA_937876355.1 uncultured Bacteroidota bacterium
GACGCTTGAAGAGATCGGATTTATTGTGCCGTGGCCCCAAGGGTCCTATTATGTTTTGGCTGATTTTTCGCCACTTCGGGAGCGTTTTGAAGGCTTCGAAGATGATATGGCTGCGTCCCTTACGCTAGTGGAAAAAGCAGGAGTTGGAACCGTGGTGGGTAGATCATTTTTCAATAACGACCTGGACGGATCTTCGTGTCTTCGGTTTTGCTTCGCCAAAGAGTATCCCGTCCTCCTGGATGCCTGCGAACGGCTAAAAAAAGCCTTCCTACCGGCGTAAAAGGTTGTTTTCTCATCGGATACCGCGTTTTCGGACATCCGTGAACCTGTTCTACCCAGTCAACTTAGTTTGTTTTACCGCATCCAATATGGAATCATGTAGACCACCATTGGACACGATGATCCCTTTGTTTTCCAAAAGTTGATAGCCGTATTTAAAGGCCAAATCTTTCCCGTTAATATCCGTAACCGTGCCACCGGCTTCTTGCACGATGAGCATTCCACCTGCATGGTCCCAAATATTCTCAACATAACGTCGTTTGGAGGGCATTCTCAGATAGATTTCTGCATCTCCAGCGGCAACCACAACATATTTTGCTTGAGAATCCAGCCTTACTGCGTGTTGAGAAATGCCCAAAAGATCGGCAATTTTTTTTGAATCTGAATGTGATGTATGCGTTGACTCCACCGATTCTGAAAAACGAACACCTTTGGGATCCGTTTCTGAGCTGACCTCAGCCTTTCCCATGATTTCCATATCGCTCAGCCGATAAATCTCAGTGCCTTCCCCTTTAACGGCCACAGCCACCACTCCTTTTTCTTGGGGTGCACTGCTTAAAACAAGATTTGGGCACGCCAAAGCAGCTACAACTACTTCCCCTTTATCTATCAATGCCAATGCAATCGCATACTGATCCCCTCGTAGGAATCCCTTGGTCCCATCAATAGGATCCAGCGTCCAAAAACGATCTGCTTGATCTTTGTGGTCGCCATAATCGATCCATTCTAGTATCTCCTCAGCATCAGCGTCTGGGCGCAACATGCGAACGCGATAAATTACGCCAGTTCTATCCTTTTCATTTTCAGCGAGACGCAACATCGCAGAGGTCTCCTCTGCGATAATCGGGTCGGATGGGTAGGCCTTTCGAAGCCTCGAACAAATCAGCGCCTGACTTCCAAAATCAGCAACCGTAACAGGACTTCTATCTGTTTTAGTGATCGAAGCAACGCTCAATTCATGCTGGACTGCTCGACACAAGTCTGCCGCCTCTCGAACGGCAGCCATTGCTATCAACTTTTCAGAATAGTAATTCATGAGTTCAGAACTATTGATTTTTCACTCCCAAGAGGGCATTTGATCCAAAAAGCTAACAGCATCTCCGTCAACACTCGCGCAAAAATGATCCTTTCCATTTGTTACCAAAAGATACGGTGCCTGGTATTTCCGATTGTAGTTTGAAACTTGTTCAAAAGTACGCTGACTGATGACCACCTTTGGCGCCTTACATTCCACAACCATCCATGGCTCCCCGCTTCGACTATATACAACTAAATCAGTCCGCTTGACAAAACCTTGCTGGTCGTGTGCTTTTTCGACCGCGATCAAACCCTTGGGGATGGCCAGAGCATCATGTAAAAAAACGATGACGGCTTGTCTAACCCTCTCTTCGGGCGTCTCTACTACCTCTTTTTTCCGAATGGGGTCTTTCAAAGGAGTTGTCGCTGGATCGAAGGATTCAATTATTCTGTTACGCTCTGACCAGATAACAAGAATAAGACTGACATTCGAACCGCAACGCCATTAGTTACCTGATTTAAAATTAGGGCGCGTTCGTGATCTACAACCTCACTCGCAAGCTCCACACCTCTGTTCACCGGTCCCGGGTGCATCACGATTAGGTCTTTATGCGAATCCAAATGATGCATTTGAATTCCAAATTGGTCGTGGTACTCCCTAATACTAGGAAATAGATTTCTACCCTGTCGTTCCATCTGAATGCGTAATGCCATAGCCACATCACACCCCTCTAGCGCCTCGTCCAACCGATTCGTAATGCGTAATTGACCATTGCTCGTAATCTTGTCAAGGTGGACCGGCAGAAGTGGCTTGGGACCACAGATCGTGACATTTGCCCCCATAGTAAGCAAGCCATGAATATTAGAGCGTGCGACCCGGCTGTGTAGGATGTCACCAATTATGGACACGTTCAAACCTTCAATCTTTCCAAACTGATCGGAAATCGTCAGCATATCGAGAAGAGCTTGCGTGGGATGCTCATGTGCTCCATCACCCGCATTAATAATTACCGCATCAACACATTGTGTCAAAAAATGAGGGGCTCCTGGAGATTGATGCCTTACGACGACCATGTCAATTTTCATGGCCTCAATATTTTGAGCAGTGTCTTTTAGTGACTCTCCTTTTGACACACTCGAGCCCGATGCGCTAAAGTTTACAGTATCTGCCGACAGCCTTTTTTCCGCCAATTCAAACGAAATTCGGGTTCTGGTCGATGATTCAAAAAACAGATTGACCACCGTAATTCCCCGTAAAGTAGGCACTCTCCGTATGGGTCGGTCCAAAACATCCCTAAAACGCCGTGCCGTTTCAAGAATCAAATTTAATTCTCGAGCGGAAAAATCAGACAAACCTAGCAGATGGCGGTGGTCAAGTCCGGTTATTGTCTGTTCAGTTGTCGGTTCCACGTATACCAAACGTTCAAATTGTGGGTGATGATGGGCGTCCAACAAGCCAAACGCCTTCCTTATCGTCCAATTCTAAAACTCTAACTCGGACTTCTTCTCCTGGCAGCGTGGGCACTCGGCGGCCCACGAAGTCCGCTTTGATGGGAAGTTCTCTCAGACCGCGATCAATCATGACCAGGAAATGAACCGAAGATGGACGACCTATATCAGTCAGGGCATCAAGGCCGGCCCTGGTTGTTCTTCCTGTAAACAAAACGTCGTCTACCAGCACGATATCACGTCCGTCGATATCAAAATCGATCTTGGTTTCTCTAACTACAGGCTGCTTTAGGCGCATACGAAAATCATCCCGATACATCGTTGCATCAAGAATCCCAAGAGGAATATCAATTCCGTCAACTTCTTGAATGATTTTTCGGATTCGAGATGCGAGGAATACGCCGCGGGTTTGCATACCAATTAGAGCGAAAGAAGACGCCTTCGATGCGTCAAGATCAAACTTCTCAACGATCTGACGCGCCATTCGATTTAATGTGCGCTCTAGGTCGTGCGCATCCATTAGTTGCGCTTTAATGACGTCATTCGGCTCCATTCTAATAAGTTACGGTATTTTAAATCAACTCCTTCTATGCCTTAGCATTATAGATTTGGTAAAAGTGGTGAAATTACCAACGAAATTGATAATTTCAGCGCATCATTAGGCCCCGGGTGGAATAGTGGAACGAAATCTATCGTCTACGTATATGTATTCCATTTCATTTATTATTTGAGTTTTGTGAGCGGAGAAAGCACCAGCCTTAAGTATCTCGATCCAGCATTTGTTGGTCAACTCTCGAATATGGAGCTCCGTGCCCGGTTAATCGTCGAGGGTTTTATTACGGGACTTCATAAGAGCCCGTACCACGGTTTTTCTGTTGAATTCGCAGAGCATAGACCATACAATCCTGGCGATGAGCTTCGGCATGTTGACTGGAAGGTTTATGGAAAAACGGACCGCCACTACGTAAAACAGTACGAAGAAGAGACAAATCTTAGACATTATGTAGTCTTGGATACCTCTGCTTCCATGCGCTATAAACACACGTCTGGCCTTTCAAAACTTGAATATGGAGCATATCTGGCTGCCTCCCTTCACTTTATGATGGTGAAGCAACGTGATGCAACGGGCCTCATTGCGTTTGACGAGCGCATTCACACACTCATGCCTCCAAAAAGCACCCAGGGCTATCTGCGGCAGCTTTTGACAAAACTAGAGCACCTTAGTGCGCCCTCTGATTCAAAGAATAAGACGAGTGCCGCATCCGTTCTAAATGAAGTGGCCGAAAGGATTGCAAGGCGGTCCTTGGTTGTCATCATTACTGACTTATTTGAAAACGTTGGCGAACACGATGCCTTACTCAATGCCCTGCGACATTTAAGATATAAGGGACATGAAGTCCTCGTTTTTCACATCCTTGAATCTGAAACTGAACGGCATTTTCGATTTCCTGACGTTCCCATGCGGTTTGTTGATATGGAAACAGGCGAAGAAATGTCCATTCAGCCTTCTCAATTGAGAGAAAATTACGCTGAAGCCGTTCGCGGATTTTCAGCTCGGTTTCGTGAAAAATGCCGCGAGCGGAATATCGATTTTATAGAACTTGACACTGCAGAACCGTACGGAACGGCCCTTTTGGCCTATTTGAACAAACGCGGCAAGCTTACCTGATTTTAGGGTACCGCATTTTATGACACCAAGTAAATAAACAAAAATGAAGTTAAACAACCTCCTTGCCAGCTTGCTGGCCTTATTGCTTGTATCCGCCCTTACGGTGCAGGCGCAGACAGACGGTCAGCGCAAGCTTGCGACTCCTGGGGATACGCCTACCACGTTCGAAAACCCCGAATTGGTCGGAAAATACCAGGCCTCAATTACGGCTGAAGACCTAGCTGCTCATCTTTATTTCTTCGCTTCTGACTTTTTTGAAGGAAGAGAAACAGGTATGCGTGGCCAAAAACTTGCAGCGGAATATCTTGCAGGGCAATATCGCAAGATGGGATTGTCTCCGAAAGGAAACAGCGCTAATGGTAATCCAAGATCACCAGGTGCGTTTTTACAAAAATTCCCGCTATATGGATCTTCCTTTGATAAGGCTGAGCTCATGGCTGGTGGTCAATCCCATGTATTTGGGGGCGATGCAACAGATGGGTCGTTTGTAACCATGCTAGGCGGCGAGGGTGAAGCTTCGGGAACAGTAGTATTTGCTGGTTATGGCATTGGTGATGACGAACTTGGATACAACGACATGAGCGCACTCGTTGCTGCTGGTATCGACTACACTGGCAAGTGGGTTATGATATTGGCTGACGAACCCATGAAGGACGCTGAAACAAGCTTACTGCCTACAGAAGGAAATGCCATTTCGACATGGACAACCGGTCGTTTCAATAAGCTTCGTCCATTTTTTGGAGCTGAAAATGCACCGGTTGGCGTACTAGTGGTAGGTGATCTGTCTTCGCGTCAAACGGTTTCCATCCACGACACCGCTATGAGCCAAGCGAATGCACCAGCTTCCGGTGGAGCTTTATCGTTAGATCCCCCTACCGGATCTGGCCGGCCTAGCCGCTTCCCTACGGTGCTGAATATTTCAGCTGAATTGGCGAACAGCATTATTGCTTCTTCAGGCAAAACGGTTCAGGGATTAAAATCCGCCATCGACGCTTCCCTCAAACCAACGGTTTTTGAAGTAAGCGGAGTGGTTAGCTCTAAAGTTGCCAATAAACAATACGAGGCATCTACGGAGAACGTACTGGCCTATATCGAAGGTTCTGATCCCTTATTAAAGGACGAGTTTGTGGTCGTTAGTTCGCATTACGATCACATTGGTATGCGTCCTGATCCTGTTGATGGAATTAATAACGGCGCCGACGACGACGGATCTGGAACCGTTTCCGTCTTGGAAATTGCGGAGGCATTCATGAAGGCGAAAGACGATGGGTTTGGCCCGCGCCGTTCTATCTTATTTCTCAATGTGACCGGCGAAGAAAAAGGACTTTTAGGATCTCAATACTATACAGATCGTGATCCAATCGTGCCGCTAGAACAAATTGTAACCGACCTCAACATCGACATGGTTGGCCGAATCGACCCTACTCATACAGGCCCCGACTCAGAATATGTGTATATCATCGGTTCTAATTTAGTCTCTCAAGAATTGCACGATATCAATATCCGCGTTAACAAGGAAATTGGTACCAATTTGGACTTAAACGAGCGTTTCAATTCCAAAGACGATCCCAATCAATTTTACCGTCGGAGCGACCACTGGAATTTTGGCAAGCACAATATTCCGTTCATCTTCTTTTTCACGGGTACCCACGAAGATTATCATGGCGTGGATGATGAACCAGAAAAAATTGGATACGAACGTATGGCACGAATTGCTCAGGTCATTTTTGGTACAGCATGGCAGGTAGCTAATCAGGATACGGCTCCGGTCGTATCTGGCGAAGGCTTTAATTAATCTGACTACGTGGTTAGTCCAATTGTTTTAGGTTTACGAAAACGGTAAAGGGGCTCCGAGCTAAAGCGCGGAGCCCCTTTGCAATTTAAAACGATCTGTTCTTGCTGCTAAATATTTACCGCTTCGACCCTAACAATTTGTGGCACACTGCGCTTAACAGCCTGTTCTATTCCTGCACGCAATGTCATCGAACTCATAGGACAGGTTTCACAAGCGCCCAGCAATTCGAGTTCGACAACCATTTCTTTGGTAATGTCAACCAATCGAACAGATCCGCCATCTGCCTCCAAATATGGACGCAACGTGTCTAACGCAGCCTCGACCTGAATCCGGATTCCTGGATCCTGATGGGGAGTTATGGTAAGAGTTTCATTCATGCGATTGGAAATGGCTTTTGGGCCGGTTAGCCTTCTTTTAATCGATTAACACCTAAAGGACCGAACCACTTATCCGGGGAATATTCTACTCGGTCCCGAATGGTTAGTTCAACATTGATTGGTTTCTTTTAAATCATCCCCGAACAATATCAACGACCTGAGTGGCAGGCCGGACCGCATTGCGCCACTCAACTTGAGAAACCAAATCCCGCGCAACACTAATAAAAATCTTAGAGGCGTTTTGGCTAAAATCCGTTACAACCGGTGTTCCTTCATCGGCGTTTGTCCGAATAACTTCTTCCAGTGGAATTTCTCCCAAAAAATGAACGTTTAAGTCCTCTGCCAACGCCTTTGCGCCACCTTTACCGAACAAATAATACTTCTTGTCTGGTAATTCCGGTGGGGTGAAATAGGCCATGTTTTCAATTACGCCTAATACAGGCACACTCACTTGATCAAACATTCCAACCCCTTTTCTCGCATCGGCAAGCGCAACTCGCTGTGGGGTAGAAACGATGACTGCGCCGTTGAGCGGTACAGTTTGAACAATTGTCAACTGGATATCCCCAGTCCCAGGGGGCAAGTCAAGTAATAAATAGTCTAGGTTCCCCCACTCGGTGTCTGACAAAAACTGTTTCACCGCACTTGTCACCATGGGCCCTCTCCAAATGACTGCTTTATCTGGATCAACCAAAAATCCCATCGATAATAGTTTGACTCCAAATTTTTCGAGTGGGATAATTTTTCGTTCGGGGCTTACTCGCGGTTTTGCGGTTTCAAGTCCAAACATCGTTGGGATAGATGGACCATAAATGTCAACGTCGGCCAATCCAACTTTGTACCCATCCGCCGCCAAGGCAACGGCCAAATTAGACGCCACTGTACTTTTGCCTACGCCACCCTTTCCGGATGCTATGGCTATAATATTAGTAACTCCTTCTCCAGGACCACGTTCTGCCACTTTACCGTCGATGCGAAAATCATCTCCCAATCCAATCATTGGACTATCTTGTTCAATTCGAGTCTTGATTTGAGGAAAGTTTTTTTGCAAAACACCTTGGCATTCCCTTTTCACCGAACCAGCAAATTCGATAGTGGGATCCGACAATAAAAGAGTAAAGGAAACCTCAGCAGATTCTGCACTCCCCAGTTTTAAATCGCGAATCCACCCAAGCCGAACAATATCCCTTCCAGAAGATGGCTCAACGACTTGTCTTAATGTGGCAAGAATTTGCTGTAATGTCGGCATATCGAATGTTTGTGTCATAGATAACTGTGGCTCTGTGCTTCCAACTTTCCGCTTCAAATGAGTTCCAATAATCGGTTGATTAGGCGCAGGATTCCCGAAAATATCGAATTGCTACACCATGCCGAACTCCAAAAGGTGAAATAATTAACGTTTCGGCATCAGTAAAGCGGAGCAGTTCCCCCAAAATGAGCGCTCCTGCAGGCAATACGTCGGCGCGGCCGCTCATTTTTATTGGATGTAATGCTGTGACCTCTTCGAATGTCATCTGAGTTAGTCGATGAACCCAACCTTCAAGTTGGGACCGGGTTATTGAGGCTGGCCCATTGGTGGATGATAGCTCATTAATCCCATGATGAACGAGAGCAAGAATTCGGGCCGTCCCCGAGGCCCCCACACATATTTTGGTCTTTTTGGCATTTTCAAGATGGGATGACATGAGCTCCCGAAATTGAATTTTCGCAGTTTGGATTTCAGAGTGTGGTGCAGGCTGTTGGGAAAAATATCGCTCTGTCATTCGGACTGAGCCCATGTTAAGGCTGCACTTGAATGATATTTTCTCTCCGTCAGCCCGCGCCGCACCTTGCACAAATTCAGTTGATCCTCCTCCGACATCGATTACGGTTAATTCTGGGCCATCTACCAGTGAACCAAGTCCTGCCGCTGCTCCAAGAAACGTAACGAGCGCCTCTTCATCCCCACTCAAGATGGTAAGGTCCGATTTTGTAGATTTCCAAACTAGTGAATGAATCTTGTCCGCGTCCTTTGCGTCACGTGATGCGCTTGTCCCGGTAACAATGATATGAGAGGCTTTATGGATGCGAATATGCTCCATATGTGAATGAAGTACGCCTTCCAGCCTGTTCAGAGCTGCTTCGCCAACTCGTCCGCTTGAATCCATTCCTTCGCCCAACCGAGCAAAACCAGAAGCGTTAAAAACTTCTTGTAGGCCATCGTCCCCCCACTCCGAGATCAACAATAATGCTGTATTCGTGCCAATATCAATAGTTGCTAATCTCATGCATCCCAAGTCTTTAGAGTACTGAGTTTGATAAAGTACCGAGTTTAATATAGTACCGAGTTCACTAGAGTAATGAGTTCAATATAGTACCGATCGATGTCGAATTAATGGCCCACACGGACCACCAGTCCCCTTCCGTAGTTTCCCGAACTGAAATCAAGCCGTTCGTTTCTAGCTCCTTTAGCATGATCTCTCTATCAGAAATTAGCAGACCAGCCAATCCCAATTTTGCCTCGTCAGTCATGAATACTTTCAGGGCTGGCAACATTGCACGTAACGTTTCCCGATTGATATTAGCTAACACTATATCAAAAGTCTGACTTGGCACAACTTTTTCTGTGCCCACAAACATTTGAAACCGCTCCGAAAGGCCATTCATCAAAGAATTTTCATCAGCATTCCCTTTACAAATCGGATCAACATCAAAACCTACAGCCTTAGAAGCACCAATTTTTAAGGCAGAAAAGGCCAGTACCCCCGTTCCTGTACCAGCATCCAAGACACGATCTCCTTCGCGAACCATCTCTTCAATACCAGCCATCATCAAGCGGGTAGTTTCGTGATACCCAGTCCCAAAAGACATTTTCGGATCTATTATCAGCTCAATTTTATCTTCTGGAACGATTCCGATATCCCAAGATGGGCGAATCCAAAACCGACCAACTTTTATTGGTTTTATGGTTTTTTCCCATTCCTCATTCCAATTTTGATCGAGAATCAATTCACAGGAAATGGGTCCGGATTGAAATGGAGCAGCGATCCTCTCAAATTCAGCTTTGACAAACGGATAACCAGTTTCCTCAAAAAAGAAAACAAGAGCGCCTTCCCTCTCTTCTACACCTTGAACTTCCTCCGTCATAAGTAAGCCTAAAAGAAGCTCATGATTTTGCGACTTTGACGGAACGGTAACGGCGGTGGATGGCATAATTTTTTAAAATTAAATTGATTGGTAGACTAATCGAATTCCATCTTACTTCCTAAATAAAAGCATCTTACTTCCCAAATAAAAGATGTGGAGTTTGCCTCGAAAACAGTACGTTGTAGCTGTTAAACATTTTAGTGACTGGGTGACCTCAAACCATCAGTTCAAAACTGATGCCCTGAATTTGATATGATGAGCAAATACTACCTAGGAATTGACGTGGGAAGTTCTTCCGTCAAAGCGTCCATATTTGATGCTGAAAAGGGTATATCCGTTGGACATGCAACCTTTCCCCCAACCGAACAGCCAATCGATTCTGACCAAGCTGGATGGGCCGAACAAGACCCAGAACTGTGGTGGCACAACTTTCTAGCAGGTTATGCCCAAATCGTATCTGAACACAAGATCAAAACAAACCAAATTGATGGTATTGGCATTTCTTATCAGATGCACGGCTTAGTAGCTGTCGACAAAAAAGGCGACGTCTTGCGTAAATCTATCATATGGTGTGATAGTCGTGCTGTTGAAATTGGTGAAACTGCTTTACAAGAACTGGGAGAATCATACTGCAATTCACACCTGTTAAATTCTCCTGGCAATTTTACGGCCTCGAAACTAAGGTGGGTTAAGGAAAACGAACCTGATAAATATGCTCAAATACACAAATTCATGCTCCCCGGAGATTACATCGCCTTCCGGCTGAGCGGTGAATACTCCACCACGAACTGCGGGCTTTCAGAAGGTGTTTTGTGGGATTTTAAAAATCGGAGCCTATCTAAAACCGTTTTATCGTATTTCGGATTTGAAGACTCACTTATCCCTGAAGTCGTGCCAAATATCGGCTTTCAGGGCACTGTTTCTAGGTCTGTAACAGACCTATTAGGACTAAAAGCCAATGTGCCTATAACGTATAGAGCCGGAGATCAGCCCAACAACGCGTTTTCGTTGGGAGTCATGCAGCCCGGAGAGGTAGCAACAACAGCCGGAACGTCCGGCGTGATTTATGCCGTAACGGATACAGATACCTTCGACCCACAATCCCGCATTAATACCTTTTTACACGTAAACGATAGTGCGTTGGACAAAAGGAATGGCGTATTAGTATGTGTTAATGGAGCAGGTGCACTTTATAGTTGGTTGAAGCGATTTCTTAACCATAATGACGGCCATTTATCCTACAAACAGATGAATGACCTAGCAAGCCTCTCTGAGCCGGGCTCCCAAGGCGTTAGGTTTTTCCCGTTCGGTAACGGAGCGGAACGAATCTTGGGAAATCGATTGATTCAGGCAAATATCATGGGCTTAGACTTCAACCGCCATAACGAAGAACACGTCCTTCGGGCTGGCATGGAAGGCATCGTTTTCGCCCTAAATTTGGGATTTGATATATTAAAATCGACCGGAGTATCACGCGAAACAATCAAAGCCGGACATGCAAATTTATTTCTGAGTCAAACCTTTCGGACGATATTTGCCAATGTGACCCAAACGTCTTTATTGGTATTTGAAACAGATGGAGCTGATGGCGCGGCTCGGGGTGCAGCACTTGGGGCTGGGTTTTATAATCGATCCGAAAACGCGTTTGACTCAGTTAAACGAATTCATACGGTCGAACCTCAACAAGCACTTAAAACCCAATATGAAGACATCTACGGTCAGTGGAAAGCAGTAGTGGAAAACCTTTCTGAGATCGTTTGAATACCAAACTACTGATTGGTATGGTACACCGCGATCCCCCAATCTTGACCGTTGTCTGGTTCCGTGTCATCAAAACTGCCAAATGAGTGACTTAAATCTGTTTCAAAGTGAACCAGGTATTCACCCGGACCAAGCGTTATTGTACCGGAGAAGCGTCGATTCCGGTCCTCTCCACCAGCTGGAACAGTGTTTCGAAACGTCATTTCCCACACTGTTTCTCCTGAGGAAAGGTCTTGAATCCATCCATAATCGTACGAAGAGCTTGATGTTAGCTCCCCGGCCGCGACAATTTTAAGAATCGCTTCTTTTTCTAAAACAAATCGCTCGTCAACTTGGACGTCGTTACCCAATTTATTTTGACGTACAAGTGCCGTTCCCATTACCTCGTCCACATCTGAAGACGCGCCGTCGGGCCTCCAAGCCTGTTCCATTGCTTTCACTCGGACAGCATCGGCCGTAACCTCAGCAGGATTCATAGGAAAAACAGCAATTCCCCACCGCTCAGAATTAGAAGGTCGAGATCTATTCCAACTTCCAAAATCATGTGACCCATCAGATACATAGTGGATGAAATAGCGTCCGGGTTCCAACGTCAATATGGCCATTTCCTCCCGATTTGTACGATCTCCACCGGCAGGCGAACTATTGTTATACGACATTTCCCAGATGTACGATGCTTGCCCTTCTCGTTCAATCCAGCCATAATCATAGTTTGACCCTTCGCCGTCTATTTCCCCCATTCCATAAACCACCACCGAAAGTGTCTTATCTAATTCAAGAGTCAAGCTTAAATCTTCGTTCGACTCTGCTTTGAGCAGCGAAACAAGGGGCTCAGAATCAGACCAGGGATCAAACAGGTGTGCCTGTGAATCGTTAGAACTATACAGTCTGACTCCCCAATTGTCCGGAGCCCAAGGGGGGTTTGCTTTCCATGAACTTGACACTTGATTTCTGCCAGCCTCAAAGGAAATTTTATATAGTCCTGGAGCCACAGCGACACTACCTTCAAAGGCTCGGTTATATTTTGAGCCTCCTGCGTCCGTTGTCATGTCTTCTGTTAGTTGCCAAACCGGTGTCGATTTAGGAAGCTGAACTAATTCCAGTTTGTCACAATTAGTTGAGCACACCGCAAGCGTCATATCCAATTTAAGTTCGGTTGCAGAATCAACTTGTATCATCTGGCTCGCCATCTGGCCTGTACGTGTCGGTACAAATGACCAAACTAATTCAGTAAAATCAGAAGTGGAGTTCTCAGTAAAATTTTTAAGCTCGGAAATCGTCCCGGCAGGAGCATTTGAAGTCAGACTAAAACTCCAAAAACTTGGGTCGTTGGTCCAGTGTGGTTTAAGGCCCAAAAATGATCCACTTTTACTAGACTTTGATGTAGGCCCATACGTCGAATAATAAGCAGTATACGTCCCTGGAGATAGTTGAGTAGAATCAGAAATCGATGCTTTAACGCCGTCACGAATTGTTTTCAGCGGTTCCGGCTTCCAAGCCACCTCCTCCGTTGCACGATTTAAAATCCAACCATAAACAGCCAGACTACTTGATAATTCATCTGACTCAAATGCAGCAAACGAGTTCACATATACAACAGCTTCTTCGGCAACGGTAAAATGTTTAGAATAAAGGTGATTTACCGACATGTCGGAAATAAAAACAAATCCGTCTCCTTTCGGGCCACTAGAATTCATTCGCCAGACGATGAGTCCAACCGTAATGACGAGTAAGAAAATTTGAAGTTTTAGAAAGCGCCGTTTTCGCATTGGATACAAATTGGATTGATAGATTTCATCTACGCCAGTTAATCTTTGAAGTTACCTGTTTTCATTCAACATTTGGCACTCTTACAAAATACATGTGCAGACTCAGCCCCATTTATTGCCGACCTTCCTAATGCGTACCTTAACATAGCTGGAAGTTGTAACAATCTGCGTTAAAATGCGGTAGACACCTTCGCATACGAATCCGATTAAATGCCCTTGTATGGCAGAAAAAGCCTTAAAGACAAAAGTTAACGAAAAGTGGACTTCGCGTTTAGCACGCCGAGGGCTACCTGTCTTGTTATTAGCTTTGTTTGGATTGAGCCTAATCCTTTCAGTTGGGTATCATTTCACTCAATTGACCTCTGGCACCCCGCCTTCAAACGGAGCCGAGTTCCTCTATTTCACTTTTGTAACCGTTGGATTTGGCTCGCTATGGTTTTGGATGAAGGGCTACTTCCAGGAACGAAATGATTCACCATCAAAATTGCTTTGGTCCGTTTTAGTATCAGGACTGTTCTTAGTAGCGATTGCAGGCTTTACGGCCCGATTTGGTACCGTTACAGCTGGTGGTGTAGAGTTACCACTCGGTTTTGCCCCTGGCACCGGAATTCCTTTGACCTCTCCTACTATCATTAAAATGATGGTCGTGAGCATTGCCCAAATCCTGTTCGCTTTCTTATTGCTTCATCGTTTTCAGCAATTGGTGTTGGTGAAGAGGACTCGATCAAGCCAGCGCAATTGGTTCATTATGTTGATCCTTATGGCTGCTGCGGCCTTATTGACGGTTACGAAACCTGCTGGTGCACCTCAGAATGAGTGGCAAAACGTTGCATTCATCCCCGCGGTCGTGTTCATGCTTGTTAATGCATTTAAGCTTTCATGGATCGTTTTCCTTTCCTTTAAGGAAAAAGTAGCCACTATTGGTCTATGTTTTGCATTGGTTCTGCTGCTCATACTTGGCCTTGGCATCGGCGATACTGGATCCAACATACTGGTCCCAAGGTCCTTCGATTATTTGGAATTTTTCTTCGTCCCTCTCGCTAGTTTTGTCAAGCAAGCGAGCATGTTTGGTATTCTGTATTGCATGACCGCATTCCTATCCTTGTTATTTCATCTGCCCACTACAGGGGACTACGAACAAAGAGAAGGAGAGCGGGCCACGATATTTTCCATGGCCCATCTGGTCAGCCAAGTGTTCGACGCTGAAAAATTATTCGGCACGGTAGGCTCTGCCCCCGTCGAAGCGGGTTCAGCCGATTTTTCGTGGCTGGCTATGCCCGACTATCAATCTGGAAGCCTTCAATACAGAGTAGTGAGTACACACAATATTACCAGCGAACGTGTAGGCGAATTGATTAACTCAGACCTCATCATCGAAGATTTGTTGACCGACCGTATGCCGATCATTGTCAATCGGGCTTCGACAGATCATCGTATGAATGTAGCGCCTGGAAACAGTGCGCTTGGAAGCTTATTAGTGACGCCTTTAATTGCTCGCGACGAAGTAATAGGTGCACTTTTCGCCGCAAAACGGGTGATTAACGGCTTTGAGCGCGATGATGCGGAGACCATTGCAGTGTTTGCGGCGCAAGCTGCGCTTGCCATAGATAATTCGAGACTATTCGAACAACAAGTAGAAAAGGAACGACTATCTCGCGAAATGAGCATCGCTCGAGAAGTACAAAAGCGGTTGCTTCCTCAAAACGTGCCTATAATGAGCGGCATGTCAATGGCTGCTAGTAGCGTGTCCGCCCAGGAAGTTGGTGGAGACTATTATGATTTCGTTCGCCTTGGAGAGCATAAACTAGGAGTCATAATCGGCGATGTTTCTGGAAAAGGTACCTCAGCGGCTTTTTACATGGCTGAAATGCAAGGCATCTTCCAATCCGTAAGTCGACTTGCGGATTCCCCTTCCATGTTCTTGCACCACGCCAACGTCGCGTTGGGGCAAAGTTTAGATAGGAACGTATTTATTTCGGCCATCTATGCCATTCTTGATCTTGAAAAAGAAAACCTTGTCATTGCAAGAGCCGGCCACTGCCCTGCTGCAATTGTCCGCCTAAGTGGTGAATCTCGATACATTCGAACCCCAGGCCTTGGACTCGGACTAGATCGCGGAGAGCTTTTTCAACGCAGCCTGACCGAAGAGTCGATCGCATTGCAGCCTGGGGACCTTTTTGTGTTGTACACAGACGGAGTGGTCGAAAGTCGTTCCGAATCTGGCGAAGAATATGGCTATGAAAGGCTTTTAAGTTTACTTGAGGATCATCGTCATGATGATGCTGATGGCATTCACGCTGCTGTTTTAAGAGATTTAAGGAGTTTCATAGCCGGAGAAGAATACGACGATGATATGACGTTAGTCGTCCTAAAATGGCATGGCATTCCTCTAGATTCGCTCATAAGTCAAGAACATCCCTTACATGAAACCGCATGACGCAGTATCTTCCTTTTTTCTTATGTGACCTTCTGCATGAGGATAGACCACACACCAAGCCTTAATAATAGCTATGAGCAACTTTTCCGTTGGATTCCGCAGTAGCGGCCATATACAAATATTAGATCTTAAAGGCGAATTGGACGCCCATACAGCTTCAGAGTTAGAGGCTGCTATTCAAAAATGCCAGGCAAACAATCAAGTTCACATCATAATTAATGGAGCAAGCTTGATGTATATATCCAGCGCTGGACTGGGTGTGTTCATGGCATACATTGAGGACATCCGTGAACTTGGTGGCGATATCAAGATCGCTGCGCTTCAACCTAAAGTATATAATGTGTTTGATTTGCTCGGCTTTCCGATGCTTTTCGACATTATTGACTTAGAAGCTGATGCCATCGGCAAATTTGATCCGTCAAACGCCTAATAATTAAACGTTTATCAGTTAGCGAACGTGGCTGTTAATACTCATACATTGACCATTCCGAGCTCAACGAGCTTCCTAGAGGAAGTTCGAGAGTTTGTGACGTCTCACGCCACTCAGGCAAAGTTTGCTGAGGGTGTGGTTGAGCAGATGAAAATGGCAGTTGATGAGGCATGCACGAATGTAATCGAACATTCCTACGAGGGTAATGCCGATCAGGTAATCGACATCACCATCACTACTATGCCCGATAAATTGGTGGTCGTTATTCGGGACAAGGGGCTTAAGTTTGACCGGGCGGCATACCAGGAACCTGATCTTTTACAATACGCGAAGTCCAAAAAGACGGGAGGATTCGGAGTTCACATCATGCGAAAACTTATGGACTCCGTGGAATACCGCAATACTGGCGGATTTAATGAGTGCTGCATGATCAAATTCAAATCCTGACTGTAAACCTCAGCATGCAGTAACGTTGCCTTTGCTTCAAAAACCGCCTATTGGCGTTCTCCCACGTAAATTGAAGCCACTCCAAACGTAAGACGTTGATCTCTTACTTCCTTGAAGCCTGCTTTTTTCATGTGGTCCAAAAAAGCTGCTCCTTCTGGGAAAGCGGCGATAGATTCCGGCAAATAGGTATAGGCCGCTTGGTCTCCTGAAATAAGACGGCCAACCAAAGGGAGAATGTATCGGTTGTAAAAGGCGTAGCTTTGTTTGATTGGAAACGCGGACGGCTTACTGAATTCGAGAACAACTAACCGACCTCCTTTTTTAAGTACGCGAAAAATCTGACTCAACCCTTCATCTAGATTTTCGAAGTTTCGAACCCCGAAAGCCACCATGGCTGCGTCGAATTGGCCATCAGAAAAAGGAAGTTTTTCCGCATCTCCAGTCTGAAGAACAACTTTTTCAACTAGTCCTTTTGATGATATTTTTCGACGCCCTACGGTTAACATTTCTTCTGAAATATCAACTCCTATCGTCTTGGGAATGCCGTTTTGAGCTCCCATAATAGCCAAATCAGCGGTGCCTGTTGCCACATCAAGGACGCTTGAAGGCTGCTTTTCTAAGACCAGACGTATCACTTTCTTACGCCATTTCTGATCTATTCCCGCGCTCAAGACACGATTCAAAAGGTCATATCGAGGAGCAATCGCGTCGAACATTCGCTCAATTTGAGGTTTTTTGCCCTCTACCATTCCAATGGGTGGCATACCTGAAGTTGAATTTTTGGACACTCTCTTATCTATTTATAATTCGTTTTATCAGCTCAGTATCTGGATTAGACCGAGCAATTCGTAACTAATGCTTTTTTTGCGGCTCCAAACATTGCGAGAAGGGGTCAACACAATTTCGTTATTTACGATTCCTACCATTACGTTAGCGTGTCCGGCCATCATCGCATCTACTGCAGCAACTCCTAAACGACTCGCCAATACGCGATCGCGTGCCGATGGAGCCCCTCCCCTCTGAGTATGGCCAAGAATACAAACCCGCAGGTCAATATTTTCAAACGCGGAATCTGCTTTCAGTACATTAGCAATTTGAGTTGCTCCCCCAGTGTCATCTCCTTCCGCCACAATGACAATGGAAGAACGATGCTGCGAGGACATCAATGTGTAAATATGGTGCTTGGCTTCATCCAAGTCAGTAAGCGATTCCGGAATCATCACCATCTCGGCCCCGCCGCCAATTCCACAATGTAGTGCGATAAATCCCGTATCGCGTCCCATCACTTCCACCAAAAACAACCGGTCATGTGCGTCTGCCGTATCTCGAATCTTGTCAATATTTTCAATGGCAGTATTTAGAGCCGTGTCAAATCCAATCGTCTCGTCGGTGCCGAACAAATCATTATCAATCGTTCCAGGACAACCGACCAAGGGAATCTGATACTCGTCATAAAACACGGATGCGCCCGCTAATGTACCGTCTCCTCCTATTGCGATGAGGCCATGGATGCCGGCGTCCTTAAGATGCGCTGCTGCCTTCGCCCGCCCTTCTACTGTTCGGAATGCCTTCGACCTTGCACTTTTTAATATGGTCCCTCCTTTTTGAACGATGTTGGAAACGGACTTTGCATCCATATCAACAAAATCGCCTTCAATCATGCCTTGGTATCCACGTCGAATACCCACCACATCAAGACCTATGGAAACAGATTTACGAACGACTGCTCTTAAACAGGCGTTCATTCCCGGCGCGTCTCCGCCAGAGGTAAACACTCCAATTTTCTGAATTACGTCCATAGGGAAATTAAATTGAATCAATTAATGTGAATGCATGGGTTTTGGCAACGTTCTCTGTATCGGTTGAAATTACTACGAAAGACGATGAACATTGTCATTTACCTGGCACAATTTGGGTCTTAACGTAGATGATCGCTTTGATGTATCTTAGAGTACATTCTATTGTTTTCTGAATTTGACTTTTCTTTCTCTTGTCAAAAGCGCGTGACCATATTCCTGCTCCTTTTCGCGTCCATGTAAATGGTGGGACGCCCGTTGATCTAGACCCTGTGCACCTAAGTGAGCAAGGAATTCGTTTGGACCATGTACGCGGGAATCAATACGTTCTGCATTCAGGAGGAAAAACAACTCCCTTAGTTATCGAAGCTGAAGATCGAAAAAACATAAAACTGTCCGCTAGGAATCAGACGTTTGCTGCAGTTGTGCTCGATCATCGCGAACAACTGCTGACCCAATTGGGATGGGATGAAGCCGAAGCTGGATTACCATCGGAATTGATTTCGCCCATGCCAGGACTAGTAATTTCTATCTCGGTTGAGGTAGGCGACGTCGTGTCATCAGGAGCGAGCCTCCTGATATTAGAAGCCATGAAGATGGAAAACGAGATTAAATCGCCTTCGAATTGTGTAATTGCCGCGATTCGGATTCAGCCGGGCGATGCAGTCCAAAAAGGACAAGTTCTACTAGAATTCGGACAAGTTGCATCGTGAAAGTATTTTTAACTGGCGCTACCGGATTTTTGGGCTCGGTGCTCGCTCGTCAACTGGTGACCCTTGGCCACGAAGTTCGTGCAATTCGGCGGTCAAGTTCGAGTTCGAGTTCTAGTTCTAGTTCTAGTTCAAGACTTGCCGCTAATAATGCTGCTTTTTCAGGTGTCGATTGGCTAATCGGCGATGTATTGGACTACGATTCCCTTCTCGCAGGAATGAAGGGCGTTGAAGGAGTATTTCATTGCGCAGCCTATTTAGGATATCAGGGAAAACAATCTGAAGACCAGCTCATGTCGGTCAACGTCCAGGGCACTGCCAACGTCGTGAATGCTGCCATTGAAGCCGATATAAAGCGCTTGGTCCATGTTTCAAGTATTGCTGCCCTTGGCAGATCGGAAACCCAAATTGGTGAGAAGAACGAATCGTCGGAATGGAAGCGGTCGAAGCTAAATACCGTTTATGCCACTTCAAAACACATGGCTGAAATGGAGGTCTATCGTGGGATCGCCGAGGGCCTAGATGCCGTTATTGTCAACCCCTCGCTAATCATGGGTCCTGGCAAAAAAGGCGAAAACACGATGCAAATAGCCGAAAAACTTGCGGCGAAATCTATTTTGTTTCTTCCACAAGGCGGAACGAATGTGGTGGACGTTGAGGATGTTGCGACCGGAATAGTCGCCGCGTTTGAGAAAGGGACCTGCGGTGAACGTTACATTTTGGCAGGCCATAATTTGACTTGGAGAGAGATCCTTACAACGTTGTCAATTGCACTATCAGTTAAGCCGCCTGCTAGACAAATTGGGAAAAATACATTTGTCATGCTGGCATCTCTGCTGGAATGGTCTGCCAAAATTACCCGAACAGAACCTGCCTTGACTCGTGAGACGGCCCAAGTAGCATCTTTAGTTTCGTATTACGACAACACCAAAGCAGTCCGTATCCTTGAGTGTTCGTACCGTCCGTTTTCGGAAACCGCACGTCGAATTGCTGAAGCGGTAGATATCTCATGATTCACTCCAAACATGTTCTATTGGTATTGTTGATTGTCTGTGGATGTGGTTCTAATAAGCCCGAGCAAACCACTTCTAGAACCATCATTACAACACTGCCCGTTTTGGGGCTGATAATCAATCCTGTAGCTGCAAATTTTGAAGTTCAGGTACTACTAAAAGAAGGCCAATCACCACACGGATTCCAGGTATCGCCCTCCCAAGCACAACTGCTGAACGACTCCCCCCTTCTGGTATATGCTCATTCTGACCTTGACGGCTGGGCTGCTAGTCTAGCGGCGCATGACACGCTACCCTTATGGAATGGAGACCGTGATTTGGATGTTCATTATTGGACGGACCCAGTGGCCGTACTGGATGCACTTCGAACCCTGACGGACTCCTTGTGCCTCCTTCAGAAAGACACTTGCCCGGTTTTTCGACGAAAAGCTACTGCCTTTTCCGTTCGAATTGACTCTGTTTCAATTTTAATAGCCAAACGACTAGAGGCGGTACAAAACGAATGTGTTGTAGTGGCTCACCCGTTTATGACGCAATTTTTAGACAGATTTAAGATTCGTTCGGTTGGCCCACTCCAGCCACTTCCTGGACACGATGCGTCTCCTCGAACCCTTAGTATGATGATGGACCAAGCCACACAGTTGGGATGCCAAACGTTATTGGTTCAAACAGCCGTCGATAATAGGGCAATGTATGCTGTGGCTCGCGATTTAGGGATAAAAGTTGTGGAAGTTGACCCCTTGGGTACCCACCAACTATCCTATGAATCGTATCTTGAGTCGTTAGTTGCAGCACTTCTACCCGGTTCGGAATGATTTCAATTCATGACCTATCTGTTCAAGTTGGCGATAAATTGATCCTGAAAGCGGTTGATTTTTCGCTACCCTCGAATGGGTTTATGGCAGTTTTAGGGCCAAACGGTGGCGGAAAATCAACATTGATTAGATGTATCCTCAAACTTCAGGAGTATAGCGGTAGCATTGAATTAGATTCTGAACACTCCTCTAGAATTGGGTATGTCCCTCAGATTAAGACGCTGGACCGCTCTTTTCCAGCGCGCGCGGATGAGCTCGTTGCCACCGCACTGAAGAGAAAATGGCCTTGGTCAATGAATAGCGAGTGCAAGGAAATTGTGGATGATGCACTTGATAAGGTTGGTGCAGGTCACCTTGGGCATCAACAAATTCGCAATCTTTCTGGCGGAGAGTTGCAGCGAGTATACCTGGCTAGGGCAGTTATCGGCAATCCTAAGCTGCTAATCCTCGATGAACCCTCGGCCGGTGTCGATCAAGCCGGAGCGGCTGATCTTTTGGAGATCGTTGAAAACTACCGCCGAAGCGCCGGCGCAATGGTTATCATGATTACCCATGACTGGGAAGTCGCGTTTCATCATGCCACTCATGTGCTGGTCCTCAAAACACATCAAGTCGCCTTCGGCAAGGCTGACGAAGCTCTAACTGAAAAAGCGATTCGAGAAGCTTTTGGACACGTAGGACACTCCCATGGTGTGCTCAGCGGAGGTCATCCTGATGGTTGATTTTATGGCCTATCCGTTTATGCAACGAGCTTTAGTGGCCGGTCTGCTGCTCAGCGCTCTGTCGGGTTATTATGGCGTATTTTTAGTCCAACGAAAGCTCAGTTTTTTGGGTGCCGGCCTAGGACACGCTGCTTTTGGAGGCATTGCTCTGGGGCTGCTCCTCGGGATTCAGCCTTTGTGGATTGCACTTCCTTTCACCGTTGTAGTTGCAGCCGGTATTTCTTGGGTTAAAAGTCACACCAAACTTTCGGGCGACACGGCCATCGGTATTTTTTTCAGTGTTTCAGTGGCCCTTGGGATCCTCTTCCTTTCGTTGAAATCCGGACAACAAGTTGATGCTTTTTCGTACTTGTTTGGCTCCATACTGTCGGTTGGAAACACAGATGTTTGGATCAGTGCTTGCCTTGCATTGGTTGGAATCGTAACACTGAAAACTCATTGGGCCGCTTGGGCTTATGCCAGTTTTGATGAAGAAGCGGCTCGCATCGAAGGGTTGTCCGTGCGTGGTCATGATACGCTCTTAACCGTACTTATCGCCATAACCATAGTGCTTTCCGTCAAAATCGTTGGAATCCTTTTAGTAGCTGCTTGGATGGTAATTCCTGCGGCGGCTGGAAGGTTGTTGGCGCCAACGTTCAAAGCAATGACCCTCAGCGCCATCGCGTTTTCCGCATTTTCGGCTGTACTTGGGCTGTACCTTTCGTATCTGTTGGATTTACCTTCGGGTGCAGTGATTGTCTTAGTACAATCCGCCTTGTTTATTTTTGCTGTTGTTCTTCAGCGTTCATGGTCTAAGTAGTTCACCAGGAGGAGTCTCACAGGGGTCCTTTTGAAGAATCGTCACTCTGTTCGTCGTCTTCAAATTCTGGTAAAATCACCCCGCGTTCTTCCGTGTAGACGGGATATTCCGCCTCTGTATATCCTGCAATAATCTCATTTAGCCTTCTTTTAAGAAGCCTGCGTTTGAATGCGGTAAGGTGGTCCAAAAATAAAATTCCTTCTATATGATCATACTCATGCTGAATTACTCGAGCAAGGATCCCATCAAAAGATTTAGTGTGAGATTGAAAGTCATAATCCAGATAGGAGATCGTGATCTGATCCATCCTAACGACAATTTCCTGAATATCAGGAATAGATAAACATCCCTCCTCAAATTCATCCTCTTCGCCAAACTCTGAATCCATTACAGGATTAATAAAAATCATGGGCTGGGGCGGCATTTCACCCCCGTTTTCTTCGATATCATCCTTCATTGAGGATACATCAACTACAAAAAGTCGCTCAGATCGCCCAATTTGAGGGGCGGCTAAGCCAATTCCCCGTGCGCCTCGCATGGTTTCCAACATATCAGAAATCAACACCCGCAGCGATGGAGAATCTCCATCAACAGGAACGGTAGGATTTCGGAGGACCTGTGATCCCAATAAATAAATCGGCTGAATCATTATGACGGTAATGTGGAATCAGTGTCTTCCAAGTACTCTTGTAAAATTATTCCGGCTGCGGCCGTATCGATTCGAGCTCGACCGGTTTTCTTAAGAGAAGGTCGGGCGCCTTCCTTGATCATTTCCTTTGCACTCTGAGTGGTATATCGCTCATCTTGAAGTATGATTTCGGCCTTCTTAAATCGTTTTTTTAGACGATTCACATACTGTTGGACCCTAACGGTGGCCGGACCAGCCTTTCCATCCTCTTCTAAGGGCCACCCGATCACGATAGATGATATCCAATTTTCGGCATTTATTCGATCCAATATAAGCAAGGCTTCGTCTTGAGAGTAGGTACCAACAGGCTGTGAAAACATACGAAAAGGGTCTGCAATCGCAATTCCGACCCGTTTTGTTCCATAATCGATTCCAACCAATCTACCTCGCATCATATTATCACCTCTTAGGTGAATCTAAGCCATCAGGCAGAAAGGACTAAATCACTTTCCGCAACCTGAGCATCCGCGTTGTTAGCAGGCATTCCTGAATCACTTAAAGGTTGTTGAAGCACGGCTTTGATCCGTTTGCTAGGCTTGAAATGTGTCTTCCTTCGGCTTGGAATAAAAACTGTTTCATTTGTTTTTGGGTTTCGAGCCTTAGGCTTCGCCCTGGTTTTTTTCACCTCAAAAACGCCAAAATTTCGCAATTCAATTCTAACTTCTGGAGAAGCTTCCATCATAAGGTCCCCAATTGTACCTATTACCGACGCTACCCAGGGTTCACATTTGTAAATAGGCTCATTAACCAATTCTGAAACGCGGCGAGCTACATCTTTTTTAGTTAAAGTCTTAGGTCGATTGGACATTTTTTTATTAAACAAAGAGAGGTGATAACTTGGCGCGTCAAATAACGGTTTACTTGCTCCAAAGTCAACTATTTCAGAAACTTAACGTGTCCCGTTTTCATCAGATTGATCTTCATACCTATAAACGCCGTGAATCCCATCAATTTTCTTGATTCGATCAATTAATCGACGAAGATGTTCTAGATCGTTTACAAAAAGCACAATATTACCTTCAAAAACGCCATCGTCGGTTGAAATAGTTATGGACCGAATGTTGGTCTTTAAAGTTTTTGAGATTACTTGGGTCAAATCACTCAGAATTCCGACTCTGTCTTCACCCATTACTCGCAAAGCAGAAACAAAATGAATGTCTTTTTGACGGCTCCATTCGACGGGAATTATCCGATCAGCTAAATTTAAAACCAAATTTGGAGCGTTGGGACAACTCACCCGATGCACCTTGATGGCACCTGTTTTTGAGATAAATCCAAAAACCGAATCTCCCGGGATTGGATTACAGCACGTCGCGTAGTCCGTGGCAATGTCAGTATGCAATTCGCCATCAATGAGAAGTCCCGGAGAGCCTGAAGACTGAGCACTGTTTAAGAATGATTCGTATTGAAGTCTTAACGTCTCAGATTCAGCAAGACCCGGTTCATCCCCCTTTAAGAATCCTTTCGCCGTCTTTAATAAATCGTTCACATCAAACAAACCCGAACCCAATTCAAAAAAGATCTGTTGGGTATTGGGAAATCGCAACTTGGTGGCGATTCGAGCCAAATCCTGTTCACTGACCTCAAGTCCAAGTTTTGAGGTTCGTTTTTGCCATATTTCTTTGCCAAGTTCCGTTGCTTTTCTGCGCTCTTCGTTGATCCAATGTCGAATGCGACTTCTGGCCTTCTGGGTGACGACAAATTTTACCCAGTCAGGGTTCGGTCTCTGCTTTTTCGACGTTATTATTTCAACTTGATCGCCGCTCTTTAACGCATAGGAAAGTGGCACCATCTTTCCGTTTACCTTGGCCCCAATACAATGAAATCCCACTTCTGTGTGAACGAGATATGCAAAATCTACGGGGCATGCTCCGGTTGGTAATGAGTGCAGATCACCTTTCGGAGTAAAGATATAAATCTCTTCATCGTACAGATTTAGGCTGAAGTCCCCCACAAAATCAGAAGCCTTTTCCGACTCTGGATTTTCAAGCAATTCTCGAACCCAATTCAGTAAGGAATCCATTTCCTTGTCATCAGAAAGAATACGTTCCTTGTACTTCCAATGCGCTGCTACACCTTTTTCAGCAATTTCATGCATTTCATTCGTTCTAATCTGCACTTCAACTCGTTGTACGCCAGGCCCCAAAACTGTTGTATGTAAACTTTGATAACCATTTGACTTGGGTACGGATACAAAGTCTCTAAACCGTTCGGTTAGAGGTTTGTACAAATCTGTAATAATCGAATAAACACGCCAGCAGTCCTCTTTTCCCTTTGTCCCCTCTCCGTCCAATACAATGCGGATCGCAAAAATGTCATAAATTTCCTTGAGCGGCTTATCCTGCCGCTTCATTTTGCGGTAAATCGAATACAAATTTTTAGATCTACCATACATTTCAAAAGAAAAACCTTCTGAATTCAATCGCGCTTTTAACGGTTCGATGAACTGTAAAATGTAGGCATCCCGCTCCTTTTTTGAATCCCGCAAGCCACTCGTGATCTCCTCCCACTCTTCCGGATGAATATATTCAAGGCACAGGTCCTCCAGTTCAGATTTGATAGCAAAAAAACCAAAACGATGCGCAAGAGGCGCAAACAGGGTCAAGGTTTCCGTTGCAATTTTTAATCGTTTATGCGACGGTAAGGAGCCCAACGTCCTCATATTGTGGATTCGATCTGCAAATTTGATAAAGATGACTCTAATATCTGAAGCCATCGACAAGAGCAGTTTCCGAACGTTTTCTGCCTTGCTAATATCTCTCGTCTCGAATGCCGTCGATATCTTGGTTAACCCGTCAATAATTGACGCCAGAGAGTCACCAAATGTCTCTCTAATGAACTCCAGGGAAAGCTCGGTATCTTCAACTACGTCGTGGAGAAGCGCGGCGGCAACTCCCACATCGTCGAATCCTATCTGTTCGACATAAATTTTTGCCACTTCGAGAGGGTGGCCTATATACAGTTCGCCAGAAGCCCGGGTGTCGTTTCGATGGGCCCAGTAACTCAGGCGAAAAGCTCGCTTTATCAGTTCTTCGTCTACTGTTTTCAGATTAGCACGACATGAAACCAGCAAGCTCTCCAAGCGATCTTCGTATTCTTGTTCAATACGAATTCCATTTTTCTTTAATATGGAGGAAGCTTCAATCATCTATTCTTTTATGCGAGTCAGGGTTATACCCTCCTAACATACCCTGTTCCACTTTCTGTTTAGATCAGCCGGTAGTTTGCGTGGTATCTTTGACGAATCGAATATGTGCAACGTTCCGAGCGAAATGTAGAGGGGATATCCGTAAAAGATTTGGATGGAAGAACATCAAATATAAGAAAGGGGCGGGCGCCTACGACGCCCGCCCCTAAATCTTGAGTTCTATCAACTTAAAACAGATCCTTTAAGTCTAGAAATCTATGCCTTTTTGGCTTCATCAGACTCATCTGCGCTAGCATCTGCATCTGGAGCGGCCTTAGCTTCGGCTGGAGCCTTAACGGCCTCCGGAGCTTCCTCAGCTTCGGCTGGAGCCCTAACGGCCTCCGGAGCTTCCTCAGCTTCGGCTGGAGCCTTAACGGCTTCAGGAGCTTCTTCAACTGCCGCGGCAACCTCTGGAGCTTCAACTTCAGGAGTAGCTTCGACAACCGCTTCTACGGCTGTTTCAACATCTACTTCTTCAGCCAAAACTACAGCGTCTTCAGCTTCTACTGCAGCCGAAGGAACGGCAGCTTTAGAATCTGACTTTGTCGCTGGCGCTGCTACAGCATCACCTGACTTTTTGCGGCGCCCTGCACGACGGGTTTTCTTACCTGATCCAGAACTTGTACCGTCTGGTCGCACATCGTTGTAATCAACTAGCTCAATGATAGCCATTTCTGCACTATCGCCGGCACGTTGACCCAGTTTTACGATGCGGGTATATCCACCTGGTCTATCTGAAATTTTTCCTGCGATATCGCCGAAAAGTTCTTTGATAGACTCTTTATCCTGAAGGTGCCTAAAAGCTTGGCGCCGATTCAATGTCGAATCTTCCTTTGCCCTATTTATAATGGGCTCAACGAACATACGCAGTGCTTTAGCCTTCGTAATGGTAGTCGTAATCCTTTTGTGGAGGATTAGAGCATTCGACAACGCCTTAAGCGTTGCTTTACGGTGGGCACTCGTGCGTCCGAGTTTAAATCCTTTTTTCTGATGTCTCATCGTCTATGTCTGTTGGTCGTCCGCGTTACGGGCTGACGTGATCAGTTTTTAACGTCTAAAAGGAACCGATCAACGTCCATTCCGAATTGAAGATTGCGCTCAATGATAACCTGCATCAACTCTTGGAGTGATTTACGACCGAAGTTGCGAAACTTCAGCATTTCAGATTCATCGCGGCGAACTAGGTCGCCAATTGTTTTGATATTTGCCGCTTTGAGGCAATTATGCGCACGAACTGAAAGGTCTAGTTCATCCACTGACTGCGATAGCAGTTCGCGGACTCGTTGGACTTCAGCATCTACTTCTTTCTCTTCTTCCGTTGGCTGAGGCTCGCTGTCCATCTTGATAAAGAGATTGACATGATCCCGTAGGATTTGAGCCGCAGACGCTAGAGCGTCCTCAGGAAGAATGGAACCATCCGTTGTGACTTCCATGTTCAACGCTTCGAAATCGATCTTCTCTCCCACGCGGGTTTGACTGATCGTATATCTCACGTTTTTAATCGGTGTAAAAATGGCATCCATTGCCACAACACCAATCGGATCGTCGGCACGCTTGTTTTCGTCTCCAGGTACGTATCCACGGCCTTTTTCCATCCGTAATTCAACGGAGAAGCTAGTACCTTTGGAAACGGTAGCAACGTGGTGTTCAGGATTTAGGATTTCGTAGTCGCTGGTGGCGTCTGCGATATTTTTCCCGCTCCACGATCCTGGGCCTTTTACGATGAAATGGATATTACCATCTGCACCTTCATTGGCCCGAAAACGGACTCCTTTGAGGTTCAGAATGATGTCCGCAACATCTTCCGTCACGCCTTCTATTGTAGAAAACTCGTGCTGAACGCCGTCAATTTTGATGGCTGTGATCGCTATCCCCTGAAGAGAGGATAGTAATACACGACGCAATGCGTTGCCAATCGTAACTCCGAAGCCGCGTTCAAGCGGTTGAATAACAAATCTGCCGTAGGTGTCTGTAGTTTCTTCTACGTCAACGCCGTCCGGCATCTGAATCGAATATGTGCTCATATCAGCTTGATCTATGCAAGGTGATTGAAAAGAGTTCGAATGCGCTGCAAATCACAAAACGAACACGGTGAAAAGAACTCCTGAAGGTTTACTTCGAGTAAAGCTCAACGATGAGCTGCTCTTTGATATTTTCAGGAATGTCTTCACGGTTGGGATAATCGAGGAATTTGCCCTGAAGTAGGTTGCGATCTAGATCCAACCAAGGGAAATTCTTACGAGAACGTTCCAAGGATTCGCCAACCACTGCCAAATCCCGACTTTTCGGACGAAGCGCAATGATGTCGCCAGACCGTAATTGTGCCGATGGAATATTGAGAACTCGTCCATTGACCATCACGTGTCCGTGATTAACCAACTGACGCGCCTGCTGACGGGTTCGGGCAAAACCAAGACGAAAAACGGTGTTATCTAACCGGGCTTCCAAAAACTTAAGTAAGTTTTCTCCAGTTACACCTTTTTTACGTGCTGCTTTTGCAAACAGATTTCTAAACTGTCGCTCCAGAACGCCATATGTATATTTGGCTTTCTGCTTTTCCTTAAGCTGGACAGCATATTCACTCTCCTTGGAGCGACGGTTTCTACCGTGCTGCCCAGGAGGGTGGGGTTTTCTCTCGAGCGCTTTGCTCGGGCCGAAGATTGCTTCCTTAAAGCGGCGTGCAATCTTCTGTTTGGGGCCTCTATATCGGGCCATAGTGAGATACCTCTCGTTTGGAGTATTACAAACGTATGGGTGCTTTTCCGCAGCCCATAGCCGGACCAATTATTCCCTTTGAAAACCGATTCCATCATAACCAGACACGTTAAGGTGTCCGGCCATTTTAGAGTTGGATTCCACCGTTCGCGTCAGACGCGGCGGCGTTTTGGGGGCCGGCAGCCATTGTGGGGAACAGGAGTAACGTCGCGAATCGTAGCAATTTCTAAACCAATGTTAGAAAGTGCACGAATTGCAGACTCACGTCCAGATCCGGGACCTTTTACGAAAACTTCTACGCGCCTTAGTCCAAGGTCATGAGCTTCTTTTCCAGCAGCCGCAGCGGCTATCTGTGCAGCATAAGGAGTATTCTTCCTGCTGCCTTTGAAACCCAGTTTACCTGAACTGGCCCAAGAAATCGTATTCCCGTACTGGTCTGTAAGCGTCACTTGCACGTTATTAAAAGTGGCTTTGATATGAGCCTGTCCATTGGACTCAATCACCACGTTTTTTTTACGTGTACGTGTGCCTCCCCGTTGTCTCTTTGCCATTGTTCGTTGGGATGATTAAAGGGCTTCTGCCTTAAAGCAGAAGAGTTATTAAATCTTATTTACGTGGAGCAGCTTTTTTACCTGCAACCGTTTTCTTCTTACCCTTGCGGGTTCGTGCGTTGGTTTGGGTTCGCTGACCGCGAACTGGCAAACCACGACGATGCCGAAGACCCCGGTAGCAGCCAATGTCCATCAATCGCTTGATGTTCAGCTGAATTTCGGTTCGCAATGTACCTTCAACTGCATATTCATCTTCAATGAGTTTTCGGATTGCACGGGTTTGTTCGTCCGTCCAATTTTCCGGTTTCTCATTGGGATCAATATCCAATCGAGTCAGAATTTCAATCGCGCGAGCGCGACCTATTCCAAATATTGCCGTCAAAGCGATTTCTCCTCGCTTTTTGGTATTTAAATCTTGTCCTGCGATTCGAGGCATGATATCAGCAGCTAAAGTGCCGGGCCAGAGCGTAAAGCTCTATCCCTGACGCTGTTTGTGTTTCGGGTTCTTCTTGTTGATCACATAAACGCGGCCTTTTCGACGAACAATTTTGTCGTCAGCTCCGCGTTTTTTGACACTGGCACGAACTTTCATGTCAAGTGGTGTCTTTTTGCCCGCTGCCGAAGCAGCAAGTCATTTTTAGTTTTAGCCTATTCATTACGTCAATGTACCACATAGGTTCATGACGTAATTGTGAAGCTTATTTATATCGGTAAACTATTCTGCCTTTTGACAAGTCATAAGGAGATAATTCAACCTTTACTCGGTCCCCAGGAAGAATCTTGATGAAATACATCCTCATCTTTCCTGAAAGTAATCCGAGTATCTCGTGTCCATTTTCTAGACGGACTCGAAATTGTGCGTTGGGAAGTGCATCTACCACTTCTCCATCTTGTTCAATGGATTTTTGCTTAGCCATGAGCTATATCAACAATCTGTTTATAGGGTAATACTTCGAGAACATCCTCGATGTATCGAAAGGTGGTCAGGATCTCAGATTCACCTGGCCGCACTACGACCATATGTTCATAGTGCGCCGATGGTAATGAATCCGCGGTCTTTACGGTCCAACCATCTCCCTCGGTGCGAACATGAGCCGATCCGCGATTTATCATTGGTTCAATGCAAATCACTAGACCAGATTTCAATTTTCGACCGCTACCAGATCGACCATAATTAGGTACTTGTGGATCTTCGTGTAAACTGCGGCCAATACCGTGACCTACCAAATCCTTCACTACCCCATATCCTCTTTCCTCGCATAATTCTTGTATGGCTGCGCCAATGTCGCCAAGCCGTTTTCCGGTTGTTGCTTGTTTTGTAGCAAGCATCAAAGAATCATACGTGGTAGCCAGCAATAGCTGTGTGTCTTCAGAAATGGCTCCAACGGCAAAAGTGAAAGCACTATCACCATAGAACCCATCTAACAACACACCACAATCCACGGATACAATATCACCCTCTTTCAAAAGAGTGTTATCTGGAATTCCATGAACTACTTCATCATTAACCGAGGTGCACAACGTGGCAGGAAATACTTCCTTTCCAACTCTGTAGCCCTTAAATGCAGGCTTAGCACCGTGGTTCAAAATAAATTTTTCGGCGATCTGATCCAGCTCCATCGTAGAGACGCCCGGCACCACCGCCGGTGCGACCGCGCCCAACGTTCTTCCCACCAAGTCGGCGGAAGCACGCAGCCCTTCGATCTCTCTTTCGTTTTTGAGGTGAATCATGATCAGAACCTTTTTAGCGACGGCCTTTTAGACGACCGGATTTCATAAACCCGTCATAGTGTCGCATCAACAAGTGGCTTTCAACTTGCTGCAATGTGTCGAGCGTTACCCCGACTAAAATCAACAAACTGGTTCCTCCAAAGAACTGAGCAAACCCGTAGGTCACTCCGAACTGGATAGCAAAAGCCGGTAAAATTGCGATCAGCCCAAGGAAAATTGATCCTGGAAGCGTGATTCGCGTCAAAATATTATCTATAAACTCGCTCGTCTGCTTCCCAGGACGAATACCAGGGATAAAACCACCTTGACGTTTCATCGTATCCGCCATTTCTTTTGGATTCACTGCGATAGCAGTATAGAAGTATGTAAAGAACACACAAATCACGAAGAATATGGCTGAATATCCCCACGAGGAAATGTCAGTAAAGAAGACACCCATTTGTTGCATGAAAGCACTTTCGGGAAACATCGTTGCAAACGTGGCAGGCACAAACATGATCGACTGTGCGAAAATGATCGGCATGACGCCGGCAGCATTGATCTTCAATGGAAGATATTGGGTTGAACCACCATATACCTTACGTCCTACAACACGCTTCGCATACTGAACTGGGATGCGTCGCATACCCTGGGTTACCAGAATTACGCCCGCCGTTACCAACGCAAACAGGGCGACTTCAATCAAGAAGATGAACATGTTACCAGAAAGCTCCGCCTCGTTCCACACCGAAACAGGCAAACGAGAAATGATTCCAATCATGATGATTAAGGAAATACCATTTCCAATACCGTTCTCAGTAATCCTTTCTCCCAACCACATTACAAACATGGTCCCCGATACCAGAACAATCACAGTAGTGACCATAAAGAACGTATCTCCTATCACAATGGCAGCTCCTGTGGCACCATACTGCAGGTTTATCGCGAAGCCAACACTTTGAAGAGACGTCACTAAAATCGTCCCGTATCGTGTTAGCTGCGTGATTTTCCGACGCCCTTCTTCCCCTTCACGTTGCAGTTTCTGGAAATAGGGAACAACCGCGCCCATCAACTGGATCACAATCGAGGCCGTGATATAAGGCATAATTCCAAGCGCAAAAATGCCCGCGGCACTAAATGCCCCGCCAACAAATAAATCCAGCAGACCCAATAAATTATTCGGATCAGCATTTGCGTTAATATCTGCAAGCGTACTTGCGTCAACCCCTGGAAGGGTAACAAAGGCACCTAGGCGATAGATTAAAAGAAGTCCAACCGTATAAATTATTCGGCGTCGAAGCTCTTCAATCTTCCAGATGTTGCGGATACTTTCAGTAAGACCAGCCATAACTTCTGTCGATTAATCCCGCGAGGGGATTGGATGATTTTGTGGCACGCGGACAAAGCCGCAAAAATTAAAGAACAGTTACAGTTCCACCGGCGGCTTCGATTTTTTGCTTAGCCGAGGCGGTGAAACCATGCGAAGATATCTTGATTGCAGTAGTGACTTCACCACCGCCAAGAATCTTTACAAGTGCTTTTTTTCCAACCAGGCCACAACCGTGAAGTACCGCGGGAGTGATCTCGCCTGCCACATCGATTTTTCCACTCTCAATGAGAGTTGCAATACGAGCTAGGTTTACACCTTCGTATTCAACGCGGAACGGATTTTTAAATCCAAATTTCGGAAGGCGACGTTGAAGTGGCATCTGACCACCTTCAAACCACACGGGTATACTAGCACCACTTCGCGCTTTTTGCCCTTTGTGTCCTTTTGTCGCGGTGTGTCCACCATAGCCGGAGCCTTGTCCGCGACCGATACGCTTGCGCGATTTTGTTGCCCCTTTTGCAGGGGAGAGATTACTCAGATCCATATTTTTGCTACATCGCCCCGTCTGGTGAACGAGACTCGCTTAATTATGATGTCAAATCGGGCACGGAGTGCTCGACAACGATTTATACGTTTTCTACTTTGACGATGTGTAGAACTTTTTCAACCATCCCACGAATCTGTGGGGTGTCGTCATGTTCCACCGTCTGATGCATACGGCGTAGTCCGAGTGCTTCAACAATGCGTCTCTGCTTGCCAACGCGCTTAACTACGCTTCTAACCTGGGTGATTCTTAATCTTGTCATGGTGCTACTAGCCTTTGGGGTCCCGAAGGACAATTTTAGCCTTCAAATACTCTTTTCAGAGGTATTCCACGGCGCTTTGCTACTTCCATTGGGTCTTCCAAGTTACGCAAAGCATCCATTGTTGCTGCGACCTGGTTGTGCGGGTTACTCGATCCAAGCGACTTAGATAGAATATCCGTATATCCGGCACACTCAAGCACCGCACGCACTCCACCACCGGCAATAACGCCGGTACCGTGAGAAGCAGGCTTCAAGAGTACTCGTCCAGCATCTTGTTTTCCAATAACAGGATGTGGAACAGTACCACGCTTCATTGGAACGCGCTTAATGTTTTTCTTTGCGTCTTCGGTACCCTTTGAAATTGCGTTTGCAACTTCGTTGGCTTTACCCATACCGGTGCCGACACCGCCCTTGCCATCGCCGACAACGACGACTGCGTTAAAAGAGAAACGACGTCCCCCTTTTACCACTTTTGCTACACGGTTTACCGAAACTAAACGCTCAATCCATTCGATTTGAGAGTCGCTTGTCCGATCGCGTTGCTGACGAGTTCTTTCTTTGGCCATGATTCGTATAAATTTTAATTCTGGCTGATCAAATTACAGTTTCAGACCGCCCTCACGAGCGCCGTCTGCAAGTGCTTTGATCCTTCCGTGATAGCGGTAACCGTTGCGATCAAAGACCGCTGTATCGATGCCCTCAGATTTGGCATTTTCAGCCAATTTGAGACCCACCGCCTTACCAACAGCTACCGGATTATCTCCGGAAACTCCTTCGGTATGACTTGACGCAGACGTCAGGGTCACTCCTGCCAAATCGTCAATCAACTGAGCGTAAATGTGACGACTTGAGCGAAATACAGTTAAACGAGGACGGCCCGTTGTGCCAGAGATCTTTTTACGGATCCCCTTTTTAACGCGTTCTCTTCTTTCTTGCTTGGTTTTTGCCATGATTCTTATTGATTACCGGAAGATTACCGACCCTCCGGTCATGTATCTAACAACTATTAACGAGCAGCAGTTTTGCCAGCTTTACGACGTACAAATTCGTCTGTATAACGAACTCCTTTGCCTTTGTAAGGCTCAGGCGGACGAAGAGACCGAATTTTTGCAGCAACCTGTCCCACCATTTGTTTGTCGATTCCTTCAACAATGATGAAATTGTTCTTGCTTCGTTTGGTATCCACATTAATATCGATACCATCTGGCGGTACAAAGTAGATGGGATGGGAGAAACCCAAAGCCAACTCCAGAACACCGTTCTGCATGATGGCCCTAAATCCAACCCCGATTACTTCCAGCTCTCTTTTAAAGCCTTCAGTAACGCCAACAATCATGTTGTCTATCAAAGAACGATACAAGCCATGCATGGCTTTGTGTCGTTTTTGCTCAGTTGGACGGGAAAGCACTAGCTCACCATCTTCCATTTTCAACAGGATGTCTGGGTCGACCTGAAGAGATTGCTCTCCTTTAGGTCCTTTGACCGTCACCAAGTTGTTCGAACCGATATTTACCGTTACCAGTTTTGAAACTGGAATCGGTGATTTACCCACTCGTGACATTTCTATTCTCGATTCTTTTCGAAATTCTGCTTTAAAAAACTGGCCTAGTATAAGTAAGCCAATACTTCGCCACCAATATGATTGGCACGAGCTTCTTTGTCAGTCATAACTCCACGAGATGTGGAAATAACTGCAATGCCAAGACCGCCCCTTACCCTGGGAATGTCATCTGCACCAACGTAATAGCGCAATCCAGGCTTGGATGCACGTTTGAGGTTGCGAATGGCGGCGGAGCCGTCTTTGGAATATTTTAGATAGATGCGAATTAAGCCTTGTTTGCCATCTTCAACATCGATATAGCGACGCACATACCCTTTATCCAAAAGGATTTCAGTCATTGCGCGCTTTAATTTGGAAGCCGGAATGTCTACATGCCGGTGTTTCGCAGCTTGAGCATTTCTGATACGAGTCAGAAAGTCTGCAACAGGATCTACTACGTTCATTGTATTTTTTCGTGTTGTTACCAGTTCGCCATCTTAGGCGCTTGGTGACGTGAACGATTCAGCAAGCCTTAAGGCTTACCAACTCGATTTGCGCATCCCAGGAATGAGACCGGCACGGGCCATGTCGCGAAATGCGATACGACTAACGCCAAACGCGCTCAAATATCCACGAGATCTGCCAGTTAGTTGACAGCGATTATGAAGCCTTGTTGGGCTTGCATCACGTGGAAGCTTTTGCAGACCTTCCCAGTCTCCTGCAGCCTTCATGGCAGCACGACGCGTTGCGTATTTTTCAACGGTGCGTTTTCGTTTTGCCTCTCGAGCTATCCAGCTTTTCTTAGCCATGATTTACTTGTCCTTAGACAGTTTATGTTGTTGGATCTTCATTTGCTTGACGCACAAACGGCATTCCGAAAGCTTTTAGCAACGCCAAAGCTTCTTCATCCGTATTGGCCGTGGTCACAAACGTCACATCTAGTCCTGAAATCACGCTGACCTGGTCAACAACAATTTCTGGAAACACGATCTGTTCTTTGATCCCAAGCGAATAGTTACCTCGACCATCGAAGCTGCGATCCGGGATTCCCCGAAAGTCACGAACTCGAGGTAGAGCCAACGTAATCAGTCGATCTATAAACTCGTACATCGTTCCACCTCTAAGCGTTACGGAAGCACCAATTGGCATTCCCTCACGAATCTTAAAGTTGGATACGGCTTTACGAGCCTTACGTACAACCGGGTGCTGACCCGTAATTGTCCGAATTTCTTCTACAGCGTCATCAATAACTTTTTTGTTGGTCGCGGCTTCGCCGACACCTTTGTTGACACTGATTTTAACTAGCCGTGGTACCTGCATGATATTCGAATACTCGAATTTTTTCATGAGTTCAGGAACGATTTCCGTATGGTATTTCGTCTTGAATCTCGGTACGTAACCGGACTTAGTTTTAGTCTTTGCTGCTGTTTCTTTCACTGCGGTCGGTGGAATCTTTTGATTCTAATAAACTGTTCTTAGCTGTCTAATTCTTCGCCAGTCGTGGCTGCGATACGAACCCAACGCGAACGTCCGGTTTCTGCATCATCAATTTTTTTACGACCGATGCGCGTTGGCTCTCCGTTTCCATCAAGAGGCATCACGTTTGAAGCGTGAATAGCCATTTCTTGCTGAATACGTCCACCTTGCGGATAGAGTTGGTTTGGACGTGTGTGACGAACACGCACGTTTACACCTTCAACAATTACGCGCTCTTTATCAGGATAGACGCGAAGGACTTTTCCTTCTTTTCCGCGATCGTTCCCGGTCATGACGCGAATCGTGTCACCCTTACGAATATGCAGCTTTTTCTGCTTGTTGCTACTACGTGGCATAGGACTTCTCTTTCTGATTCATCCGGAAACCCGGACTTACATCTTCAATTTGGTGGTCTACAGAACTTCTGGTGCGAGTGAAACGATACGCATAAATTGCTTATCACGAAGCTCGCGAGCAACGGGGCCGAAAATACGGGTCCCCTTTGGCTCTCCCTGCGCATTGAGGAGAACAGCTGCGTTCTCATCAAAACGAATGTAACTGCCATCTGGACGGCGATATTCTTTTTTTGTGCGAACCACTACGGCTTTCGACACTTCCCCTTTTTTGACGTTGCCGCCAGGAATTGCTGATTTAACAGTAACAACAATAATATCACCCACTCGGGCATAACGGCGCTTACTTCCGCCCAAGACACGTATACAGAGCACTTCTTTGGCTCCGCTATTGTCCGCTACTTTTAATCTTGATTCTTGCTGGATCATTGTTTTGCTCGATTGACGCCTGAAAAAGTTCAGACTCTAAGATGAACAATTGGCAATTAGTCGATAGTTAATCGACTATTTGGCCCGTTCGACGACTTCCACTAAACGCCAGCGTTTGTTTTTGCTTAGCGGACGGGTTTCCATAATGCGGACGGTATCTCCTTCTCCCGCATCATTGTTTTCGTCGTGTGCCATCAGTTTGGTAGTCTTCTTGACATACTTACCATACATCGGGTGTTTCATCCGACGCTCGATGGCAACGGTGATGCTTTTATGCATCTTGTTGCTAACAACGAGACCGACTCTTTCTTTACGTGCTGTTCTTGCTTCCATGTCTTTTTTTGGCTTGGTGAGCCGTTTTCCGTTCCCCACCAACTACCATTTAGTTTATGTTAATCCTTAAACGGACTTCTGACGAATGATGGTCTCAAGTTGAGCCACTAGACGACGTTTGTCGCGCATGATCATTGGGTTTGGCAGGTCTGCTACAGCGTGTTGGAATCGAAGATGAACAATTTGTTCACGTTCAACAGCAATCTGTTTTTCGATTTCTTCTACACTTAGCTCGCGTATTTCCTTTGCCTTCATCTTTCTACCTAAGCTGTATAGTCAGGCCGAGTTACGACCTTCGTTTTGATAGGGAGTTTCTGTTGAGCTCGGCGCATAGCTTCGGTAGCTAGAGCGAAATCAATTCCGCCTCCTACTTCAAACATTACGCGACCGGGCCGAACAACAGCTACCCAAAATTCAGGTGCACCTTTACCTTTACCCATGCGAGTTTCAGCAGGTTTTTTAGTCATTGGTTTGTCCGGAAAAATCCGAATCCACACTTGACCAGCACGTTTTAAATGGCGCGTCATCGCAATACGAGCTGCCTCAATCTGGCGGCTTGTGATACGACCGGTTTCAACGGCTTTGATTCCGAAATCGCCAAAGTCTACCCGAGTACCGCGCTGAGCGTTACCCTTGATCCGACCTTTATGTACGCGGCGGCGCTTTACGCGCTTTGGCATTAACATGATGCTTCCTCTTCAGTTGTCACCGGCAATCGCCGGACATCAATAGAAACTTTAAACTTTAATTAAGAACGGCGTCTGCCGCCACCTCCGCCCTGGTTGCCACCTTGGCCACCTTGACCGCCTTGGCCGCCTTGGCCACCTTGACCACCATCGCGTCCACCGCCTTGTCCGCCAGAGCGACCACTACGGTTGTCATCACGACGTCCACGACGACCGCGACCCCGTTCTGGCTCCATTTGCTGCATTTGCTGACGTTGAGCTTGTACGTTCGGACTTAGATCCGGACGTCCAAGAATCTCACCACGGTAAACCCAGACTTTTACGCCTGTCGTTCCATAAATGGTAAACGCAGTACCCGTTGCATAGTCTATGTCGGCACGAATTGTATGAAGCGGAACTCGTCCCTCCATATACTGCTCCGTACGTCCCATCTCAGCACCACCTAGACGACCGCTAAGTTTGATACGAATGCCCTCGGCGCCCATTCTCATTGCAGCAGTAATGGCCTGTTTCATCGCGCGGCGAAAGGACACGCGACCTTCCATTTGCTGAGCTATGTTCTGAGCCACAAGACTAGCGTCCAATTCAGGACGTTTGATCTCGTTGATGTTAATCTGGATGTCTTTGCTCGTAAGCTTTTTGATCTCCTCACGAAGTTTTTCAACTTCTGTACCGCCACGGCCAATTACTACTCCAGGGCGCGATGTGTGAAGGGTCAAAATGACTCTTTTAGGCGTACGTTCGATTACGACACGGCTTAAACCGGCACGTTTCAGTCGGGCGTTCAGGTATTTACGAATTTCTCCGTCTTCCATCAGCTTTTCTGAAAAATCTTTTTCGGCGTACCAGTTGGAATCCCAGCCTCGGATGATGCCGAGACGAAAGCCAATCGGATGCGTTTTCTGACCCATTACGGTTACTCTTTTGTCAGGTAATTACTGATAAACTTATGCTTGATCTTCGTCGACTTCGACGGAGACCGAGGCTTCTGATGTGGCGCCCGGATTCGTAATAACAACCGTCAAATGACAGGTTCTTTTCAAAATTGGGTGCGCACGTCCGCGTGACACAGGACGAAACCGCTTGAATGCAGGACCTTCGTCCACGCGGATTTCGCTGATAACCAGTTGCTCCTCATCGACGCGCTCATCCTTATTCTGATCAATAAGGTTGTGCACAGCCGAAAGGACCGTCAATTTGACGATTTTCGTAACTGCTTGCGGTAAAAAATTTAGCGTGTTTAGCGCTTCTGGCACTTTTTTGCCACGTACCACATTTACAACCGACCGCATTTTGCGGGCGGATCCTCTAATGTGTTTGCGAACAGCTCTTGCTTCCATGATCTCTATCCTAGTGGAAATCTATACTTAAGTTTTTGGCAGCCTCTCGGCTACTTCCAACCAAATGATGTTACCGGCCTCTTCTATCCTTGGTCGCGCCTGCGTGCCCACGGTAAACACGCGTCGGGGAAAATTCTCCTAAACGATGTCCAACCATGTTCTCCGTTATGTAAACGGGTACAAACTGTTTTCCGTTATGCACGGCAAACGTGTGACCAACAAACTCAGGTGTGATCATTGATGCCCGGCTCCAGGTCTTTACAACCTTTTTCTTGCCGGTATCATTTAGCTCATCCACCTTCTTTTGGAGCTTGAAATGAATGAAAGGGCCTTTTTTAAGTGACCGTGCCATACTTGTTTACTTCTTGCGACCGCGTACTATGTACTTATCGGACTGATTTTTCTTTTTGCGTGTCTTGTAGCCTTTCGCCGGTACACCGGTTGGAGACTGTGGATGTCCACCCGATGCCTTGCCTTCACCACCGCCCATGGGGTGATCGACAGGGTTCATGGCTACACCGCGAGTTTTTGGACGAACGCCCATCCAACGTTTACGACCAGCTTTCCCTATTTCAATGTTCATGTGATCCGGATTAGACGTCGTGCCAATAGTGGCAAAACATCCAACTGGAACCATGCGGGTTTCACTGGACGGAAGACGTAGAATTGCATATTTGCCCTCACGAGCAGTTAGCTGAGCATACGTACCTGCCGAACGAGCCATTTGTGCTCCCTTTCCTGGTTTCATTTCAATCGCATGAACGAAAGAACCAACCGGGATATTTGACAACGGTAGACAGTTTCCTGCTTCCGGTGGAGCTTTAGGCCCGTTTTCTAACACCATTCCGACCTTAATTTCATTCGGCGCGATGATATATCGCTTTTCGCCGTCTGCGTAGACGAGAAGAGCAATTCGCGACGTCCGATTCGGATCGTACTCGATGCTTGCAACTTTAGCTGGAATTCCAATCTTGTCGCGTTTAAAGTCAACAATCCGGTAACGGCGCTTATGCCCGCCACCTTGATGCCGAACCATGATTCGACCGGTGTTATTCCGCCCAGCTTTTTGGGTGAGCGGTGCGAGCAGGCTCTTCTCAGGCTCTGATTTCGTAATAGTTTCGAAAGCAGATACCGAGCGGTGTCGCTGTCCCGGTGTATTCGGTTTTAATTTTTTTATCGCCATGATACTGTGGTCGTAATGCCTGGGGTTGTATTACCCGTTACACTTCTTCAAAGAAATCAATTCGTTCGCTATCCGGCATAAGGGTGACAATAGCTTTCTTAATAGAAGCTCGTCTTCCTTCCACACGGCCTTTTCGGGTCTGTTGTGAACGGCGTTTGCCGCGAACAATCATTGTTCTTACTTCTTTAATCTTGACGCCGGGGTACCGTTTTTCAATGGCACTCCGAATCTCAATCTTATTAGCACACTTCTGGACTTCGAAAGAAAAGTGACCGTTCTCCATGAGTTCGGTTAACTTTTCTGTCACCATTGGTCGTACTAGAATATTGTGGCTCATCGCTTTGCTCTAGGCAGGGTTTCGGTGATCGATTATTCTTTAGTTCCGCCAAGCTGGCTAGCCAGCTGCGCGACTGCTCCTTCTTGAAATAAAACAACTTGAGCTTTCATTAAGTCTAAAGTTGATACTTCGGAAACATTACGAACGGTTAACTTCGGAACGTTGCGACTTGAGCGGTAGACAGTGGCATCGTGTGCACCTGTCAACAACAAAACGCTTTTACCATTCAATTCTAGCGAGCTTAGTAGTCCTTTAAGATTACGCGTACTCGGTATGTCGTAAGAAAAATTCTCCACGACTCGAATGGCTTCATTTTTCGTCTTATAAGCAAGCGCGCTACGACGAGCGACAAGCTGCGTCTTACGGTTTACTTTAAACGAATAATTACGGGGACGTGGACCAAAAATGGTACCACCTGACTTGCGAATAGGACTTTTGGCACTACCAGCTCGCGCTCCACCTGTACCTTTCTGGCGGTACAGTTTGCGCGTACTTCCTGCGACTTCACCACGCTCTTTAGACTTATGCGTCCCTTGACGAGCATTGGCCTGGATACGACGGACGTCTAACCAGATCGCATGATCGTTAGGTTCGGAAGCGAATACCGCCTCGTCGAGCGTAACCGACTTAGAGGAAGCCGTACCGTCCTGTTTGAGAACTTTAAGTTTCATTATCTATCTGCGGCTAACTATTTTTTTCTCAGTTCGACGAGACCGTTTATCGGTCCTGGCACTGCACCAATCACAAGGATGGCATTCTGATCACTCATTATGCGCATCACTTTCAAATTTTTGATCGTTACCCGATCAGTTCCCATCCGACCTGCCATTCGCATTCCTTTGAACACGCGCGACGGATCCGACCCTGCTCCAATTGAGCCTGGTGCACGCTGGCGGTTGTGCTGACCGTGAGTTGCATCGCCGACACCACGAAATTTGTGACGCTTTACAACACCCTGGAAACCTTTTCCTTTCGACGTACCTGATACGTGGATGATCTCGCCTTCAGCGAAAACGTCCTCAAGACGAATCTCTGAACCAAGAGTCGGCACGGTATCCGAGAGAGGAAACTCCCGAATATGACGCTTTGGAGTGGTCCCCGCAGCCTCAAAATGCCCACGCATCGACTTAGCGGTACGTTTTTCTTTTTTGTCTCCCAAAGCAAGCTGAATGGCAGAATAGCCATCAGTTTCTTGGGTTCGAATTTGGGTCACGACGTTGGGTTCAACTTCGATGACAGTACATGGGTAATGATTCCCATCTACGTCAAAGATGCTGGTCATCCCGACCTTAATTCCTAATAATCCTTTGCTCATAGCAATCGTTGTAGTTTCGGTCGCGGTGTGCGACCAGATTGGTAAGCTGTTGCTTGTTTAGCCCTTAACGAGCGTGATTGTAACGGGAGCAGAAAGTGACGTATTAAACAATGTTGCCAATAGAACCGCAGTGGTTCCGGAGGCCGTAAGATTAATTTGACTTTCGTTAGCAATGTTGTAAGTGAAAACGAGCGGAAAGGCCTGCTCACCTACTAAAATGCTCACAGAAACGGTTGTAGTAGATTCAATAATGGTGTAGTCTCCACTATAGTTAGCATCTGCTTCGTTTAGAACGGCATCAACTACTAAAGAGAAACCGCTATCGGACTCAAAGCCAATAGCAACCGAGTTAAACCCTTCCACAAACGCAGCCGTGCGATCACCGCTTGCATCGCTGATACCACCCAAGGACCATGTTCCAACAAATACGTCCGCATCGTTGGAATCATTGTTACTACTACTGTCACAGGCACTGCCAGCGACAAGTAAAACAAACAATAATAGGTATTTAGGTAGATTGCGCATATAAAAGCTCAGTTATAAGCTGTTATTTGGATCAGACTTTAATTTCAACATCTACACCGCTAGGAAGCTCAAGCTTCATAAGGGCATCGACCGTTTTGCTGCTCGTGGACAGGATATCGATCAGACGCTTATGACTGCGCGTTTCGAACTGCTCACGACTCTTTTTATCAACGTGGGGGCTCGTTAGAACCGTGTAAATCACCTTGCGTGTTGGAAGTGGAATAGGTCCACTAACTACAGCACCGGTCGATTTAACCGTTTTGATAATTTTTTCTGCACTCTTGTCGATCAACGTGTGATCGTATGACTTGAGCTTAATGCGAATTTTCTGACTGGCCATTGGTCCGTCCTTTTCAGGGAGTAAACTTCGTCTGGATAGACGTTCTGTTAGTCGAGAATTTTAGAGACGACACCCGCACCAACGGTACGGCCACCTTCACGGATAGCAAAACGAAGGCCTTGCTCCATAGCAATAGGCTGAATCA
>CALFHN010000058.1 GCA_937876355.1 uncultured Bacteroidota bacterium
GAAGTACCAAAAACACCATTAAACCGGTGAGATTCGGCGGTTAGGCGATTTGTAAGTGTCCAGTTCCCTTTTTCCTGACGGTCGAAAATATAGCCCGCTCCTCTGGAAGCCGAGCCGTTGGCGCTGCCTGCTGCCGTAATAACAATTCGGTCTTTATCAAGGGAAACGGCAGAAGCGAACGTGCCATATTCTCCTCGATCAGGGTCAGAAATACGGGCCTTTTGAGACCATCCTCGTCCAATTAGATCTGACAGGTCATTGTTTTTGTGCACGTTGGTGGAGTCAATTAGGTTTGACTTCAGGGAATCTGTTGGCAATTCAAGTTTAGCCGAGCCGCTGGCAGCCTTTGTGCCACTATTCTCCTCACTACTATTCTCCTCACTAAGATGCCCTTCGCCACCATGCTCCTTGCCACCTTCTAGTGGGTCGCGTTCAAAGATATAGACACCGTTGGACTCTCTTAGATTAAACGAAGACCGAAAAGATGTGACGACGATGCGGCCCCCGGAAACGGAAACGGTCTTGCCAAAAAAACGATCTTCCTGGCAATCTGAGGGTTGAAGGACTGCGCTGAGAGCCCAAGTTGCATCGGTGCGGCGTTCGTAAACGAACGCCGCACCCGAATTCGTGCCGCACGAATTAAAGCCAGAACTTCCGACAACAGCTAGGCCGCCTTCAATGGCCACTGAGCTACCAAAGTAATTTCCTGAAAGAGTATCTGGCGATGGAAATTTGAAGATTTGAGCCTGCCCGGGATAAGCCCATCCCATCAAGCACATAACCAATATGACGATTCGGATATTCAAAGCATATACATAGGTTTATCATTTCAACCAGGCGCCACGGCGGGTTGCGGGTTGATTAACTGTCACTTCAGAATACTCTCAAAATGTGTGCCCGCTCAACAAACTTCCTTGAACGGTTGAAAAAAGAGGAGGTGTGGAGTGGAAGTTGTAGACTTATTAGTCCAGAAATACTAAAAAGGCTACACTTAAGCTAGATCGCGGGCACTCATTTCAGAAGCCAGTGCTTCCCATTCCTTGTTCAACTCCACAAGTTTTTTTTGAGAGGTTTCGTAATCTACCAATAGCTTGGCGCTTTTCGACGGATTTGCAAATGTTTTTGGATCGGCTAAATCTTCGGCCATTTTTTTAGTTGAACTCTCTAACTTTTCTACCTCGCTTTCTACTCTCTCATACTCGTTTTTTAACTTGAAATTATTGAGTCCACCCATTTTGGAGGGGCTTTTTTGTGTCTGTTTTTTTCGAGCGATCTCTCTTTCTTGGGCTTCTTGCCGCTTTTGTTCTTTTGATTTGGGTCCGCTGCCAGACGGAGAGTTCTGAACGGGCGTCTTGGAATCAGACATGGCATTTGATGTGGCCTTTGTTGCCCCCGCGCCGGCGCTTTTTGCCGGCGGTGAACCGGCACTGGCACCTGCCTCAATAAAGGCTCTGGCTGTACCGTGTTCGACCTGCCATGTATAATCGGAATAATTGCCATCAAACTGACGGACCGTACCATCTTCCACGCGCCATACTTTATTTACAACCCGATCTAAAAAATGCCGGTCATGGGAAACCACAACGAACGTCCCCGAATATTGACGAAGCGCTTCGGTCAACACTCCAATGGAATGGATATCCAAGTGGTTGGTTGGCTCATCAAGTACTAAAAGGTTCGCCGGAGACGCCAATGTTCTGGCCAGTGCGACACGGCTTCTTTCGCCCCCCGACAATACACCAATTGTTTTGAAAACATCGTCCCCACTGAACAAAAAGGCGCCTAACATTGTGCGTAATTCTGTTTCGCTGCTTGAAGAAGAGACGGTTCGGAGCGCGTCTAGAGGAGTGTGTTTACGATTTAGGGATTCGGCCTGGTGCTGAGCAAAAAAGGTCATGGCTACATTGTACCCCTCAATCCGTTCGCCATCAAATGGCTCGCTTCCAAGTAACATGCGGGCAAGCGTGGATTTTCCAGCGCCATTTTTTCCAATCAGGGCAATCTTGTCGCCCCTTTCAATCATTAAAGGGCCAGCTTTATCAAATACGGGGATAACTCCTTGCTCCGAATTGTATTTTTTCGAAAACTGAGGGATCTCGATAACCGACCGGCCGGAACGAGGGGGTTCTGGAAATCGGAACGAAATTTTAGCCTCGTCTGCTGGAGGCGGGGCAACACGATCCAACTTGGCCATCATTTTCACTCTGGATTGAACCTGAGTGGCTTTGGAGGCTTTGGACCGAAAGCGATCAATAAACCGATCGTTTTCAGCGATAAACTTTTGCTGGTTGACGTAGGCTGATCTTTGATGCTCCCTCCGAATCGTGCGATCCTGGAGATAAAACTCGTAATTCCCGGCATATTCCGTTAGCTGTCCCTGCTGGACCTCTACCGTGGTATTTACCATACGATCCAAAAAATATCGATCGTGCGATACCAACACTACCGTACCAGGGTATGCTTTCAGGTATTCTTCCAACCAATCGATACTATCTATGTCGAGATGATTGGTAGGCTCATCGAGTAAAAGGACATCTGGCTGGCGAAGCAGAAGTTGCGCAAGGGCAACGCGCATTCGCCAGCCCCCAGAAAAAGTGGAAAGAGGCCTGTTAAAATCAGCTTCTTTGAAGCCCAGACCACTCAATACCGATTCCGTGCGGGGCTTGATCAGGTGCACGTCAGAGGCCAAAAGTAATTCGTGTACATGATTAAAGGCCTCCATCACTTTGTGATACTCCTCGGACTCATGGTCCGATTCAGCATCCATGTGCTCAATCAGCCTATGTTCTTCTGCCTCGAGTTCCAGAATTTCGGAAAACGCCTGCATGGTTTCCTCGAGAACTGTTTTTTGAGCCTCGATTTCTTCCGTCTCCTGCTTGAGATATCCCACGGTCATGCCGGAGTATCCAATCGTTCCCTCGTCAGGGGGGAATTCACCAGCAATAAGGCGTAAAAGAGTAGTTTTTCCCGCGCCGTTAGGTCCTACAAGTCCATAACGTTTCCCTATCCGAATCACCCACGAAGTGCGATCAAGGATTACTTGTCCGCCGAAAGCCAGCGATATGTTCTGAATCTGAATGATAAAGTCGTCCGATTAATAGGCGTTTTCGTGGATAAATCCGCTCCAGAGCGTCATGAGCATGATTTTAAGATCCAACCGAAGGGACCAATTCTGAATATAATAGAGGTCGAATTCAATTCTCTTTTCAATGGAGGTATCTCCCCTCCATCCGTTTACCTGAGCCCATCCCGTTATACCTGCCTTCATTTTGTGTCGGAGCATGTATTTAGGGACTTTGTTTTTAAACTCATCAATAAAAACAGGCCTTTCAGGCCTTGGTCCTACGACAGACATATCACCCTTGAGCACATTGATAAACTGGGGCAGTTCGTCTAATGAAGTTCTTCGCAAGAAAGCGCCAACTTTGGTCGCTCTATTTTCACCAGATGAAGCCCAAACGGCACCTGATGTGTTTTCCACATTAACTGGCATCGACCTAAACTTCATCATCCCAAAATGAAGTCCGTTTAATCCCATTCGCTCCTGACGATAAAACACAGGTCCTGGCGATGAAAATTTTACGGCGATCCCAATAATTAGCAAAAGAGGGGATATGACGGTTAAAAACAAAAACGAAAAAGCGATATCGATGATTCGTTTAACGGCTCGTCTGAAGTCCAGAGGCGCTTCGTCAATCATGTGAATGACTGGAAGACCCCCAATATCAGTAACGCGGCTATTGACGATATCGAGTTGAAATAGGTCCGGAACAAGGCAAACATGAGCCAGACGCGTTGAAAGTTCATCTGACAATTTCACGATGCGTTCCATCGCCGAAAATGGCAGGGCTATATAAACATATTGTATTGGCGTGCCAGCTTTTTCGAATTGATCCAAAATGGAGACCAATTCGCTAGTCGACCCCAATAGGTTTTCCGTTTCAGAAGGTGAATCGTCTAGAAAACCCACCGTATCAAATCCCATCCAAGGGAACTGCGAAAAAGATTCTTTGAGTCGCTGACCAACCGACCCTGCTCCGATAATAAGAACACGCCGGAGATACTTTCCTTGCTTACGGCCATTTCGAAGAAAGGCTAAAATGGCGACTCGAAGGGCAACCAGCAGAATGGGAGTATACATGCCGAACAATAGCATGTGTAAGCGCGAAAAATAAAGGGCCCGATAAAATGAAAGGGAAGCGGCAACGATGAGCACGCCTAAAACGATGGCCTTTGCCACGGTATACACCAAAGTAGAAAGCCGCTGGGCTCTATCGGGGACGTACAAGCCAGATGCCCAGAAGACCATCATCGAAATAATGATGACCCAAGGCATAAAAGTCATATATCTGGCCAAGGGGAGCCATTCCGGCAGTGGAAAAAGTCCAACGGCTGGAAATATTTCAAAACGGGTGTAGTAAGCCAGAATCCAGCTAACAACTATTACGACGGCGTCGGCGAAAAATAGGAGTCGTTGAAAAAGGCGACTTTGCTCCTGGAGCATCGCGGATTTCGGTTTGAGTGGTCAGGGCCTCACAAAGGACCTAGTTAGTAAGGGCCTAAATGGTAGGGACCTGGAATGTAAAAAAAATGGCGAGCGTAGTAGCCCTCAGGTGCGAATGCGTTTTCAGATTAGTGAAGCCCAAAGATACAAATTAAGCGTCAATCGTTATGAGTAGGGAGAAGTCCATGGCCCGAACCGAATGCGTCAAGGCGCCACTTGATATGTAATCAACACCGGTCTTGCCAATGGCACCCAATGTGTCCAACGTTACGTTCCCAGAAGCTTCCGTTTCGATGCTTCCGGCCACCAATGTCAACGCGCGTTCCAGTTTGGACGTATCTACTTGGCCTTGAGAATCAAGCTTGACAAAATTGTCCAACATGACCCGATCGGCGGCGCCATGCTGTAAAACGCGTTGAAGTTCGTCTATGGAAGTCACTTCGATTTCAATCTTCAAAGGGGTAACACCGGCGCGATTTTTATCTTTATCTCCAAATTTTAAAGCAAAATCTGCGTTTTTTGCGCTGATAGCCCTGGTTAAAGCCTTTTCGATACCGCCTGCGGCGGCA
>CALFHN010000059.1 GCA_937876355.1 uncultured Bacteroidota bacterium
AATTCCCGCCTCCGTAAAAAATTAGGGGATTTGACGAACACTCTAGGAGGCCAGATGTACGTTCCAACAATGGGGTATTGCATGGACAATGCTGCCATGATTGCTATGGCTGGATTTGAACGCCTTAAATTAGGAGAGCAGAGCCATCTTTCTGAAACCGTAGATCCTTCCTTGAAGCTAATTTGAATACGTTAGAAGATATCATTTTGCGTCTCCAATCTGTTTTTGATGAGCATCAAAACGGAGATTCTGATGATATCTCCTTTTGGCGGGATCGCATAGATACCATTGACCAGATTTTACTGGTGCTCCTGAACGAAAGATCGTTGTCCGCCAACAAAATTGGACACGTAAAGAGCCGGCTGAAACTTCCCATCTACGTTCCCGAAAGAGAAAAGGAGGTTCTAGAAAACGTCCTAAAAGGAAACGAAGGCCCCCTAGACGATCATGCTGTGAGGAGCCTATTTGAACGGATCATTGACGAAACCCGATCTCTAGAGCGCCGCAAATACCAAAACTTGGATTAAACGAGAACCAACTTTTGAAAATTAGTCGATCAGCTATCTGGAAAACTCTAGGATTGATGACGTTTTTAGGAATCGTCATTGGCTTTTTTGCAAACGATCTGTTTTTGCGAGACGCCACGACAGGCTTTTCAGAAAACCGTCCGTTCAATGTCTATCCAGGGTCCTCCATTGAGCAGGTCGCAGATAGTCTGATTGCACATCAGATACTGTCGAAAAAGAATGGATTCTTGTGGTTGGCAAAATTCTCGGGATGGGGTGCGTTTGCCAAACCAGGTCATTATGAAGCAAAGGTCGGAGAATCGAATCGTGGACTTTTAGACATGCTCCGAAAAGGCCTTCAAACGCCGATTCACATGGTGGTACCTGGAGGGACTCGAAAAGAACGGCTTATAAGAGGAATGGCAAGTAAAATGGCGTTTTCAGAAACGGATCTGAAGCTTGCTTTGGGTGATGTTCGTCTGGCTGATGAGTTGCAAACAGACACCACACATCTCTGGGCGTACATGATACCAGACACCTATTTTTTTTACTGGTTATCCAAGCCAGAGGACGTTATTCGGAGACTCAAAAGTCGTGTTGATGAAATTATTGAAGCCGCCGGGGGCCGGCCGGGCACCCTTCCACAAAACCTGACCCCTGACCAAGTGATGCGTGTGGCCAGTATAGTAGAATGGGAGTCGGCTTATGTGCCAGAAAAGGCAACCATCGCGGGCGTTTATATGAATCGTCTAAAAAACAAGTGGGCGCTAGATGCAGATCCAACTATTCAGTATGCGATTATGAAAATCGAGGGGGAAAAGCGGCGTTTGTTCTTCAAGGACTACAAAATGAACGACCCATATAACACGTACAAGTACCGAGGGTTACCTCCTGGCCCTATAACTAACCCATCACTAAGCTCTATTCAAAGTGTTTTGAAGCCAGAGACACACAGCTACTTCTTTTTTGTAGCCAAAGGCGACGGTCAGCACATATTCAGCAAAACCTTGGCTGAACACGTAAGACGGGCACAAGAATACTATAAAGTAATGCGTGCAAAAAGGGCAGCTGAAAAGCTCATTCAGTCGGACTAATCGAGTAGTGCCCTACTAATTCAGGTTTGTCTTTTAAAAAAAGCTGAATACGAATGATCGAAGGCCGCACTGAATGCTCGTAGCGCCGACAATAAATCCGAGTGCATACCAATGCACGTTCCATTTTGGCTTAAGAATGGCATAATTGAGCCCGCCAAACAGCAGGACTATGCCGCCCATGGTCATCCATAGCTCCTCAAATGGACTGGGTGGCTGCACAAGTCCGAATACGATAAGAACGGGAATTCCAACACCGATTAGATTGATCGAGACGTATGTGGCCAACATGGGCAGGTAAGCGGTAGCAAATCTTGACCGCATTCCAAAAATATGCTCCATCAAGCTTCGATAGGGCCCGACATACAAAAGTCCGATTGAAATCAATGGGATAAGTAACAAAGATCGTGCGATGACCATTTGAGCTGCAACGCGGTCAAATCCTTGCCCGTACATGAACCAAACAACAACGGTTAGCTCAGTGATGGCAAGTAAAAGGAGTCCGATAGATAGATTTTTCATGTACTTTTTTAGGTGCTCCGGCTCGGGACCTCTTACGTTGCCGATGTCTGATGTGTTTTGTGTTCCACTTTTTTACGCTAGGTCTTTTTTACGCTAGGTCTTTTTTACGCTAGGTC
>CALFHN010000060.1 GCA_937876355.1 uncultured Bacteroidota bacterium
CGCCACCGCCGCCGTAACCACCACCGCCGCCACTGCCGCCGCGACCACCGCCGCCACCGCCGCTGCCGCCACGGTAACCACCGCCGCCGCCGCCACTGCGTTCTGGGCGATCATTGGCTTCGTTGACACGTAGGTCACGACCGTCAATTTCAATGCCGTTTAGGCCTTCGATTGCATCGTCGGCTGCGCCATCTTCCATTTCAACAAAACCGAATCCGCGTGAGCGGCCGGTTTCGCGATCTGAAATAACTTTAGCAGATTGGACTTCTCCATACTTTGCAAACATGTTCTCAAGCTCTTGGTCGTCGACTTTCCATGCAAGGTTGCCAACAAAAATCTTCTTCATAACGTCGTCGGGATCGGATGACCCCGTTCATTTAATTAAAACAACTATAAGACTCAGCCCATACCACCAACCCAGTTACATAGAAGTCAAAGAGATAACCGCTTAACCAGGGCCGAAGGAATTCGGAGGACAGGCGAAGATCCAGACGTCGAAGAAGAGAGGGCAGAAGAGCCGATTTCAACACAATAATACGAATAATCAATTAAAAGATTCCTATCGTACAACATTATTTCAAAAATTCACTTTAATCCGGCCCAAACACGATTAGAATTAATGTTTTCTAATCGCTAGGGTATCGTTTTATGACCTCTCTGGGGGCTATACTACTGAACGATGGGACCGTTTCGTCTTTTTTGGGGTCAGTAATTTACGTAAGAGATAGTTATGATTTCAGCAAGGGAAGCCTTGAAGCTTCTGCAGGAAGGAAATAAAAGATTTGTAACAGGTTTTCGAAGCAGCAGCTCACGACCTAGCCAGCGCCAACGTGATAAATTGGTCGAAGGGCAAAATCCAAAGGCCATTATTTTAGGTTGTTCCGATTCGCGCGTCCCGGCAGAAATGATATTTGATCAAGGCCTTGGCGACCTGTTTGTAATTCGTGTTGCTGGAAATGTTGTGGCGCCTTCTCTGGTTGCCAGTGTTGAATTTGCAGCAGAAAGGTTCGAAACCCGCTTGGTAGTGGTAATGGGGCACTCTCAATGTGGAGCGGTACAAGCCACAATTGAGGAATTACAATTGCCCATCGCCAAGCGGTCCCACAATATGCACGCCATTGTTGGCCGAATTCAGCCGTCTGTCGAATCCTTTTTGGACACGGAATTGAAGCACGATTCAGACCAACTGCTCGAAATGGCGATTAGGGCCAACATTCGATCGTCTGCCAATCATTTGAGACATGGATCTCCAATCTTGGAAGACCTAATTGAAAAGAATGGCCTGCTGGTAGTCGGTACGGAGTATTCTCTAGAAACCGGTCTGGTAGATTTTTTTGACGGCCTACCCATTTGACGTTGGCGTTTTGTACTACGGGGCACTCGGAAAGCACGTATTCGCTGCCAAATCATTAATAAGTGTAGATTTAGAATTATATTGAGGATATGTTTGTCCTTATATCCGCTAAAATTGAATCTTGATATGGCCTCCCCGCATTCATTTCATATTCCCGTTATGGGAATTGGATTCACGATAGACACTCCCCTCAAGGTTGCGCATCTTGGAATTGACTCGGTGCTATCGCTCGTGGACGACCAACTTATGGAGCGATTAAGAAAGGTGTACAGCGAGCGGTTCGGACTATCATATAAGGCCATTGGCGCAAGTGATTCCGATGCTAGGGCCAACCGAATTACTGCATATCTAAATATGCTAAATAGACTCGTCAGGACGAAATATGAGGAAATGCTGCAAGAAGGAACGGGGTCACTTGAGAGGATTTCTGCATACATCGACTTGCTGCCCGATAATTCTTTCCTGAAAAACAGCTTTGCAGCTCGATTAAAAAATAATAGTTCATTACAAGGCATTCGCGATTGGATGGAGGCCCATTTTTCGATGGGCAGCATCGACGTCAACATCATGACGAAGGTCGACAAAGCCAACTTCGCCGGCGACGTACAGTTACCGGCGGAATTCAATGACGCTCATGCTGCTCTAAGAGGATTTGCACTAAGCGAGTTAGAGTCCACCGTAGTTTTTTCGGCCGGGATGAGTCCTCGACTTTACGCGTACCTGGCGGTCTTTGAAGACTTTTATCCGAATGAGGAGGGGTTCATCAAGAAAAAAATCGCGCTTAAAGTTAGCGACTTCCGGTCAGCTCTTATACAGGGTAAGTTCTTGGCTAAGAAAGGGTTATGGGTATCAGAGTATAGAGTTGAGTCTGGACTAAATTGTGGCGGTCACGCGTTCGCGACAGATGGGTACTTACTCGGTCCAATATTGGAGGAGTTCAGAGACAAGCGTACTGATCTTGTGCAGGAGGTCTACAAAATATTTGCAGACGCCCTTTCCGGGCAGCAGCGGCCCGTTCCAACTGACGCCCCAGCCTTAAAAATTTCGGCCCAAGGTGGCGTAGGAACAGCAGAAGAACATCAATTTCTTATCGACAATTACGGCGTGGACTCGGTCGGTTGGGGCTCACCATTTTTATTGGTTGACGAAGCCACAAATGTTGACGAAACCACGCAGGTCCAACTGGTAAACGCGACTGAAGATGACTTGTATCTGAGTGGCATTTCACCGCTGGGAGTCCCCTTTAACAATCTTCGCGGAAATACGAAAGATCGACACAAGGAACTGCTGGCTTCAAAAGGAAAACCTGGAAGTTCATGCCCCAAAAAATTTCTGGCCTCCAATACTGAATTCACAGCTGACCCAATTTGTACAGCGTCCAGGCAATATCAACATCTAAAACTGAAGGAATTAGGGTCCTTAGACCTCAATTCAACCGATCTTCTTCTCAAAACAAATGAGATTGTCGAAAAATCATGTATTTGTGTTGGACTAGGTACAAGCGCCTTATTAGTCAACGAATTAGACACGCGGATAGAAGGGTCTGGGGTCTCCATATGTCCTGGCCCAAATATGGCATATTTCAGTAGGAAGGCCACCTTGAAGGAAATGGTTGATCACATATACGGGAAAATCAATATTATTTCAAGAACGGATCGCCCGAACATGTTTGTCAAAGAGCTCAATCTTTATATCGACTACTTGATTCGGAAAACAGAGGAAGTGGCGCATCAAATTTCGAAAACGACTCAGGCGTCCGAAAAAGATCCTAAAATCCAAAAAATCCAAAAATCTCTCCAACTGTTTCACCAGAATCTCGAATCTGGAATTTCATACTACCGTGATCTGTTTGGCAGCTTACTATCACACAATGAAGCGAACCTTCAGGAACTGCATGTTTCATCCCTGAGTTTAGAAGAAATAAAAACGATCAGCGCGCAATAGGTGACGAAAAAGGGAGAGTTGCCGCTAAATTTATGTAAGCACTCACTTTGTTTAATTTTCGCATCCTAGTAACACGACGGCTCGTGGACGTATATATAGGATATCTTCGCCGCAAATATCTTTCGTCTCTCTACTAATCGACGCCCCATGAAAACCAATTTTGACATCTTGGCCACTTCCGTAACCTACCTTTTGATCGGATTAGGACTGTTTTTTGCGCCAGATGTGTTGCTTCAAGCAGCGAACCAGGAGCCATCTTTGTTTATGCTGTGGCTCGCGCAAGTTCTGGGAGCGGCAATGTTAGGCATGGGATGGATGAACTATTTAAACAAAACATCGCCTATTGGAGGTATTTATGGACGGCCGTTACTCCTTCAAAACCTGATGTTTGCTTTTCCGTCCTTCATTTTCAGTTTTAAAAGTTGGCAGGCCAACCCGGATCAAATTGTTTTTTTATACGCTGCAATCGTATTTGGACTAATCGGAGGGGCAATTATGCTGCGTTTTTTTGGAAAAGGACCCGTTTCAGCTTCGCCCAAGGCATAATACTAGGGGCGCCTATCGGACTTGAAAGCCTATTTTCTGTGCCACTCCCACCCGTGCGAGATCTTTGTACCGAATGAATCGTTCTGGGCACCACTTGAATTGGTCCCAGTTGAATTTGTCCCAGAATCTGCACGTCAGTTTATGTTTATTTCAGTCCTAGATCTGTACAAAGTTGGAATTGGACCGTCCAGTTCCCACACCATGGGACCCATGGTAGCGGCATCGCAATTTCGAAAGCACCTTATGTCAAAGGCGTTTCTAGCGTCCAATTTGCGCGTAAAATGTGTTTTAAAGGGGTCTTTGGCATACACCGGAAAAGGGCATGCAACGGACAGGGCCATTGCGCTAGGTCTTAACGGGTTTCTCCCCGGTGAATTAATTGATACGGATGTCAACGCATTGGTTGCCGATCTATGGACTCGAAATACGATAGATATGTCGGGCACAGTCGTCCGGTTTGAGCCCGCAGAAGACATCATCTTTGATCGACGAGATCCTTTGCCAGAACATCCAAATGGGATGATTTTTCAAATTTTTGATTCGGTTGGGGTTCTGGTTGACGAGCAGATCTGCTTTTCCATTGGGGGTGGATTTATAAGTACGATGGCAGAAATCAACTCGATCGAAGCCCCACTCATTATGGAACATGCTACTGCCTTTCCCTTCCCGTTTGAATCGGCCTGGGACATGCTAGACATGTCCAAAAAAAGTGGCCTATCAATCGCTGAAATGAAACGGGAAAATGAACATCAACACCATGGAGATACCGAACTGGATCGAGGGTTAAACAAAATTTGGGATGCAATGCAATCCTGTATAAAGAATGGATTGGCGACGGAGGGCACACTTCCTGGTGGTCTTAATATTCAGCGCCGAGCTCATGCACTGCACGAACAGCTCATTTCAAAACCAGAAGACGCGACCCAAAGTGATTGGCTGTGTGCATACGCCATGGCAGTGAACGAAGAAAATGCTGCAGGACATATGGTCGTGACTGCCCCAACAAATGGGGCCGCCGGGGTAATTCCGGCAGTACTTTACTATTTAGTCGTTCACCATGGACTTAACCTAGACCAAATTCACACCTATCTGATCACGTCCGCGGCTATAGGGGGCTTAATCAAACATCGCAGTTCGATTTCGGGCGCAGAGGTCGGATGCCAAGGAGAAGTAGGATCTGCGGCGGCCATGGCCGCCGCAGGTCTGTGTGCCGTAAAAGGCGGCACAACCCTCCAAATTGAAAACGCAGCCGAAATCGCTCTCGAACACCATCTTGGTCTTACTTGTGATCCCGTCGGCGGACTCGTTCAGGTCCCATGTATCGAAAGGAATGGATTTGGAGCGATCAAAGCGGTAACGGCAGCTTCCTTAGCCATTCGCGGCAACGGTCTTCACTTTATGTCGCTGGACAATTGTATTGCCGCCATGAAACAAACCGGGGAAGAAATGTCCCACAAGTTTAAAGAAACCTCCCTTGGGGGCCTCGCCGTAAGCGTCACGGAGTGTTAAACATGAGACGATTTTCTTTTCATACAGACTGGTCTTGGGTGTCCAGATTATTTCGTTATCTGACTGGGCGGAAAACGATGAAAACTTGTTTGTTATGGAGTGCCTTGGTGTTTGCAGGCTGCGCAAACCTACAACAAACAGGCCCAAGTTCGAGTACACGAACCAATTCTGGCGCTCAAACGTCATGCTCTTCCGGTGGTGCTTGCCAATCAGATCAAGTGCCAGACTTTCTGCTTGGCCGATGGGAAGACGACTACGAAATCAACTACATGCTGACCAGCACCTTGTGGACACAGTTTCCAAATTCTAGCTATCAAGTTTTAAAATGGAATACGCCGGGCGAATACCTTATCGCTCAGAACGCCTCGTCCAATCCATCTGGCGGGGGTCTGTGGACTCGGATCGATTGGATGAAATTAAACGATATGGCTCCCTATGAGTGGGCCTTTTGTATAAGTGCGTATGAAGAAATCACCCCCTACACAGCCGATTTGGTGACAATTGCAGAGCGTTCGAATCCTAAATCAGGCTGCAATGGCCACCCGTTTTCTAGGATGAAACGTGTAGACTAAAACACAGTCCACGTTTTTGCGCTACAGAGAGCTAGACGGTCCGGTTCGATTTCGATTCAGAGACCACTTCAAGGCCGAATATCCCGCTAGCGCCAGAAAACCAGCCGAAAACAATTTTAATGACTCTTCGGCAATATGAGTAAAATCCGAAGAATGATCTACCATTAAATCGGTGAGCATATGGGCCATAAAAAAAAGAAAAGCCATCGCTAATAGTTCTGGCAACGAGCGAATCGGCAATATTTTTGGAAGGATAATTAAGGCTGTGATGATCGCTATGAACCCATAGACAGCGACCAGAAGGTCATTCCAGTTTATAAAAGGGCCCGAGGACACAAACGTGTCGAAGTAAAGCCCTATCTGCTCATGGAGTTGAAACATTTCGTCCACAGAAAGAAAAGCAAAACCAACCGACTGAACGATCCAGATCCAGCTTGATTTTAATCCTGATGCGCTTTCACTCATATGCGTAGCAAACATCAACGTCGAAGCAGCAGCCAGAAAAAATGCAGTGACGACCGTGTTGAAGCCGCCTTCTTCAATAAAATGATAGCTGAGATTTTTTCCCTCCGGAGTGAGCAAAATTGACATACTTATGGACGCAAACAGAACCACACTCGTCAAAAGGACCTGTTTGTAAACGGAAGACTGATTCGTTTTTTGGCGATCAGATAGAGCTTGGAAAAAATACGAGAGGCTTATTGGCATGAAACGAAGTGTATCGGGAGAGATCTAGTATCCGTAGATAGAAAATTCGTCTCGATGGAGATTTAACGACAGGACGACGGCAAAAAGTGCTGTGTTCGCAAGCAATGCCGACCCTCCATAAGAAATGAATGGAAGCGGAATTCCGACCACGGGAAGAAGTGAGGTGGCCATACCAATATTGATAAAAATGTGGATCAAATAAATACCGGTTACACCGCCCGCCATCATCACCCCAAACGGATGTTTCATGTTGGAGCCAAGCACCAGCAAGCGAATCAACAGGACCGCAAATAAGGTAAGAATGACGATGGAGCCAATAAATCCGAATTCTTCGCCAATCACCGAAAAAATAAAGTCAGTCGACTGTTCCATCACGAATCCGCCCTGCGTTTGAGTGCCTTCCAAAAAACCTTTCCCGGAAAAACCGCCCGACCCAATGGCGGCCATCGAGTTAACCTGATGGAAACCAACGCCTTGTCGGAATTCTTCGGCTCCTGGATTGGTAAAAGATAATATTCGGGCCACCTGGTAACCGCTGAGGACCTTTGTAATGGCAAATTTTGTAACCGCCGCTACACCCCCTGTCAGCAATCCGGAAACGATGGCAGTCCGATTATCCTTCGTTCGCCACCACACAAAAGCTGCAAATACAGCTGCAAAAACGAATCCCCAGGTCTCAGAAACGATCGCCAAATATCCAGCAAAGGCGGGTGCCACCATTATCAACAGCAAATTGAGTTCGATACCGCTCCAAAACAGAGCTACGGGAATCAATCCAAAAAAGACCAGTGCCGTTCCTGTGTCATTTTGTAACACAATAAGCGATGCTGGCAGCAAAATTAAAGCAACCAGCATCAGGGCGAATTTAATGTCCATTGTTTTAGGACGCCGAATGCCAACCAATTGTGCCACCGCCATCACCGTTCCAACCTTCGCGAGTTCGGAAACTTGTAAGCCGGTACTTCCGAAGTAAATCCAAGATTTCGCCCCGTTAACTTCTCGTCCAACAAACAGGGCTGCCACTAACAGCAAGGTCGTTATCACATAGACGGGAAAGGCCGCCAGCTGAAAAAATCGGATCGGCAACGACAATGCAACGAGAAGGCCAAAAACGGAAATCCCGAGCCACAATAGTTGCTTTACAAAGTTTTCTTGAGGCTCAAATGCCGAGACATCTGCAGCTGGACCATGAGTGGCAGAATAGATGGCGGTCAGGCCGACAAGCACTAAACCAAGCCAGGCGATGATACTGATAGCATCTAGATTACGGTACCATGTACGCAATTGATTTCTCAGTTTTTGCCCAAGTCGACACTATTTTTTGACATCATACTTTTCATATAGATATCCCGTTTGGGATCAATTCTACCCGTTAAATAACGTTCAGCCATAAAACTCCCAATAGGTCCAGCCGAACCGGAGCCGAACCCTGCGTTTTCAACAATCACAGCAATCGCAATTTGCGGATTCTCGGCTGGAGCCGCCATAATAAACAAAGCATCGGATTTTCCATTGCGCGGATTCTGAGCAGACCCCGTTTTTCCAATCGATGTCACACCTGGTATTTCCAACCAAGGGCTTTCATCCGTTATTACCCGGCGCATTCCCTTTTTCACAATATCGAGATATGTTTTATTTAGTGTGACCCTATGAGCTGGCTCAATTTCCGGAGTTGTAACCTCTCCAGTCTGCCTGTCCACCATGTTGCGGACCAAATGCGGTGTAACCATTAATCCATCGTTTGCGAATGCAGACACATACCGGACCAGCTGCAGCGGTGAAACCTCTAGAGCCCCTTGGCCCACACCAAGATTCATAATGTCCCCTTGACCCCATTTGCGGTCTCCATAGGTCTTATTAAAATAAGCGGAGTCAGGTAACAATCCTGCGCGGATCTCGGACCTCGAAATATCCAGATATGGTGCGCTCCCAAATCCAAAAGGAGCTGCAAAATCGTGCAACACATTCACATTGTGAAGGCGCATCATTTCAAAGAAAAACGAATTACAGGACTCTTTTAGAGC
>CALFHN010000061.1 GCA_937876355.1 uncultured Bacteroidota bacterium
TAGTCGAAGTCACTTATGTACCTCGGGGGGGAATCGAACCCCCACACCCGTAAGGATATACGATTTTGAGTCGCATGCGTCTACCAGTTCCGCCACCGAGGCAAGTAGATCGGACCTGACCAGTCAACGCCGATCAGGACGCGAATGTTACTGGTAATCTGACAAGGAATCAATGTATTGAGCAGGAAATTGCGCGGTTTCACCATTAATACGATTTTGGAAAAGTTAAAAGGGTCCTTTTTTGGTCCCTGAGTTCGTTCAGAAACTTCGATTCCTAGTCCAAACTCAGTTCTTTTGCGATTTCCGGGAGCCACCTAACATGTAGCACGCCCCAAAACCCTATGCATATGGCTTCGGCGGCATCATGGCGCAAAGAGGTAGGTCGCTTTGCACCCGACCAGTCGATAATTTTTCGGGCCAAAACGTCTGCATTCCGTTTGGCATCCGAGCCATGACGCTGATGTCTGGAGAGAAGCAGCGCGGAGCGCCACCGTTCGGCATTGATCTGGATAACTCGTAGTCCGCGGCGTTCGATTTCACTAATCCAAGGCAGCGCTAAGTCTCCTCCGCCTTCGATAACAACAACGGTGATATCCGGAGCCTCACTCAAGACCGAGTATATAGCCTTTTTAAGGCGAGATCTCGTTCCAAAATTTCTGGATTGATACGAAAGAAGGCGTCCGCTTCCATCAAGAATGGCGAACCCTGTTCGCAATCCTAGGTCAACGGCAAGTAATTGCTCAGACACCAAATTGTCCCAGGTGATGGTCCAAGTGTTTATACATACCCCAGCCCTTTTCATCGGGTGTCATTTCACCAAAAATAGGGTGGCGGCTAGAAATCTTGCCTAGCGCTATCATGGCCTTCAAAGAAAGCAATAGGCGCTCCTTTTGGGTCTCAAAATCCTCGGGTTCGGTCGTTAGATACTGAGGATGAGTCCGAATATTTTTTGGGTATGGATCTTTGTTTAGGACCATTTTTTTGACAAATCCGCCAATTAAATTTATAAACCAGGGTGTGCCTTTCAGTGGTTTCCCGTTGGATACATCTTGAACCTCTGCACAATGCGCCAGCATTTGTCCCACACTCATTTTGCCCCATTGAGGTTGTGACTCGGAAGTCAACTGATTGATGCGACCAACCATGCTTTCATAGGTCGTCAGATCATAGATGCTTTTTATTTCCATGGAGCGAATAATTTCAGTTAATGATCGGTGCCTGATGAACCGGCTTTTAATGACAACGAAGGGCAGGGTAAGGAGTTAGTTTGACTGAATCAAGATCAAATCTTCCTGAGGCGCTGTGAGCCACTGTGCACCGTCATCCGTTATTACCGCCATTTCTTCCACGGAAAGAGTTTTGGTAGTAGAATCACTAGTCGTCCAGGAATGGAAACCGTCAAAGGCGAACGTCATTCCCGGGCGCAAGATCTGATCCCGGTTCACAGACAAGTCCAGGCCAAGCCGTCCGCCACTAAGTCCGGGGCCACTATCGTGGGCCCAATATCCGACCGGATGCCCCGTTCCCCACATCACAGGGATGCTACCATTTGATTCCATAACAACTCGCTGAGCACGGTCTACTTCGCTGCCCGAGGCTCCAGGCATCATTGCGCCAAACGCCGCACGACTGCCAGCGCGGGCAGCTTCCCATTTGGCTACTGCATCTGGCGGGGCCACTGTTTCCCCTGGTGCTAAGACGTAGGCGAAACGCTGGATGTCAGTTACCCAACGGTTATGCACTCTAATTCCAAAGTCGGTTTGGATGAAGTCTCCGGGTTCAATGGTTCGGTTTGTAGGGTGGGAGTGGCCGCGGTCTTTTCCGGAATTTACAGCAGGGTTTTGTTCTGTTGCCCACCCATCGTCAACCCCCATTTCGGCCATCTTGGCCTCAAGGAAAGCAGCGATGTCGAGATCTGTCGTTACGTTACCGACCGCTGCTTCATAAGCCTCAACTTCCCACCGTGCGGTTATTTCTGCCGCTTTGCGCATAATATCCACTTCCACGGGAAGTTTGACGGAAAGCCACGATCGTATGAGCGGCTCAGCGGAAACCATCCTGTCCGTCCACTTTTTTGAGATGCCGGTCGTCATGGAGGCGTATTGCGTATGGGATAATCCATCCGAGATAGGCGAATTTCCGGTGTTAATTCCAATTTTCGCCGGTTGGAATCGTTCAAATTGACTTTCTACTGTTCCCCAAATTCCAAGGCCTCTTTCAATTTCAAGCACCTCATCAAGCATCTTTTTTTCAGCCAACGAGGTAGCTTCGCCTGCAGGCGAGATAGCGAGAGTATGTAATCCATCTGGAGTCCGGAAAAACATGAAAGCGGCGGTTCCTCCTGCATTTTCGCAGCCAACATGATCCGCAATTGGGTCGTTGTTGTTTTCTCTACAAATCACCATCCAGGCATCTATCTCATTGTCCTGCATTGCGTTGGGGAGAAGAGTAGCAATGCGCTCACTTCGGATTTCAGGCCATGGGTCGCCGGTGAACGGCGAAAGTTCGACTGATGGCGAAGGGGCGGAGCAACCCGCCATAATGCTTATTACGAGTGCAACACTAATCTTTTGGAAGGGGGACATATGCGGTCGAAGCTCCGAATTTCTGTTTCGCTCTATTTTTGGGAATAGATATCCATGAACCGAATAATTGAATCGATGCCGTTTCTAAAACGGTCCAAGCCAAACTTTTCGTTTGGGGAGTGGATGGCGTCTGAATCCAGCCCGAATCCCATCAATACCGTTTCTTGGCCTAAGATCTTTTTGAAGTCAGCTACAATGGGGATACTGCCGCCGCATCGAACCATATACGGTTTTTCGCCATAAACACCTTCCATGGCCTCAGAAGCGGCCTCCATGGCATCACTTTTTGTGTCCACCAGGGCTCCATGACCGCCATGCAAATTCGTAAAGGTCATTTTCATGGTGTCCGGCACATGTTTTTCAAAGTGCGTCTTGAGCTTTTGGGTTATTTCGTCGGGTGTTTGTCCAGGAACTAGCCGGCAGGAAATTTTAACGTGAGCGCGGGCAGGGAGTACCGTTTTTGCTCCTTTACCGGTAAAACCACCCCAGATGCCGTTGCAATCGAGCGTAGGACGCGCTGTTGTGCCCTCGAGCACACTGTATCCGTTTTCCGTGCGCGGCTTGTTGGCGCCAACGTCGTGTACCCATTCATCCGAATCAAAAGGAAGGCTCGCAAAAGTGGTACGCTCTTCCGGAGTTAAGGCAATTACGTTGTCGTAAAAACCAGCGATGGTTACCCGGTGATGATCGTCGTGGAGATCTGCAATCATTTTGGCGAGTGCATTGATCGGGTTTTCAATAGCTCCACCATAAACACCGGAATGGAGGTCGCGGTCTGGCCCCTCTAACATCACCTCGACATAGGCGAGGCCACGCAAACCGTACGTTATGGACGGCACCCCATTGCCGAAAAGAGCGGTATCGGAAACGAGGGCAACATCGGCGGATAGAAGGTCTTTGTGTTTGGTAAGAAATCCTGGAAGGTGCTCCGATCCGACTTCCTCTTCGCCTTCAAAAATGTATTTCACGTTGAGCGGTAATGACTTCGTGCCATTAAAAAACGATTCGGCAGCTTTGACGTGCATAAAAAGCTGGCCTTTGTCATCGCAGGAGCCGCGCGCGTACAGATCTCCGTTTTTGATGACTGGACTAAATGGGGCTGAATCCCATAGTTCTAAAGGGTCGGCCGGTTGCACGTCGTAGTGTCCATACACCAAAATTGTGGGTTTAGAGGGGTCGACGATGTGCTCCGCATAAACAATTGGAAACCCATCTGTTTCCATCACATCTACTGTTTGAATCCCCAGATTACGCAAGTGATCGGCAAGCCAATGGGCTGCGGCCCGCACATCTCCCGCATGTTCAGGATCTGTGCTTATAGATGGAATGCGTAAAAACTCGATCAGCTCATCCACAAAACGATTAAAATGGGTGTCGGTATATGAGAGGGCCTTATTCATTATGGAAATGCTTTTTAATACGGTCAGTAGTCAACAGGGCCAAAAAAGTCTGGGCTTCAGGCAATGTAGGGGAGAGGGAAAACGAATTCACGTTTGTTGGGCGGCCGGGCGAATGTCCTTTTACAATTCACTTTCGTCTCGCCATCTGCGCAGCCTCCACGAGGCCGTTGAATCGGGGCGATTGAGGATAAAATTGACACTTCCGTCGGTTCTAAATACGTCTCCTTGTTCAAGCGTCACCGTAAGATTGAACGAACGAACGATGCGAACTTCGGTGAAGGCAGTCAATTGGTCTTGTGCTATAATGTGATTCCACTGTAAGCGGATCAGAGAAGAGTTTTGAAACAGCCGGCGCGTGGTTTCTAGATCTTGGGCAAATCCCCATTCCCGGTCGACCTGTGAATCGAAGTCGTGCCAGACAAAAACAAAGGATGAATCGAGTAGGGTTTCGTAAAGCGAAAGGTCCCTAAGTTCGTACGCATTTCGGAAATTGGTAAAAAACCCTTCAACCGTCGAAGGATCACCTAAAAGGTCACCAAAAGCGTTTCCTTCTCCCAAAGCCGGTGAAAATGGATTACACGCGGACAGCCACAGGAGGCTGAAAAAGGCAAAAAATATGGCTATTTTTGCTCGCAAAACTCAGAATATTATTTCATGAAATCAGCTTTCAAATCGCTCCAAGAAGAAGCTGATCCGAGTTCTTGGTCGGTCCAATCGGTCAACGACCACAGACCATCTGGAGCCTGCTCAATGAGCCATCGAAGTCTACCTTGTACACTTACCGGCACTTCAGTCCGGCGGTGATTGATAGTCAGAACATAGGTCGCATCTAGTAAAAAAGCGCCTGCATCTATGAGTGTAAAACTTTGGTCGTTCAATTGAAGACTGTGGCCGGAATTGAGTGACGCCGCGGCGACCATGGCGCTGAAATATTGCTCCTCCTGCGATCTAGACCATGAGGAGAATAACGACTCTCGAGCCAAAGCTGTGGCGGTAGGCCTGAAAATAATGTTTTCTGATAGAGATCGACGATAATTCAAGGTACTGAGCTCAGAAATGGCCGCTTGCAAGTTTTCGACAACCTGCTCCGGCGTGTCAGGCTGAGCAAAGGTCCCTGATTCTGCTAACGGATCTTCTGGTTCACGAGTAGAAAACAGAGAGCAGCCTCCAATGAACAGGCACCCATGAAAAAAAACCCCTATCAACAGATATCGGGCAAGAAAATTTCCATTGTGGGAGCGTGTACGCTTCATGCCGTGATTTCTAGAAACGGTTTCAGGGCGGTCTCGGGAGACGACGCGTCGGGAAACCATGAACATATTTGGCTCATGACCCGGTCCAACAAAACATCTGGGCAGGAGGCGCCGGCCGTGAGCAAAATCTCAAGAGGATTAGTTTCGGGAAGCCAATCGTAGGAGTGTTTTACATCGTGCGAATGTAAGTCAAAATGTTTGATTTGAGTCCGGGAGATTAAGCTTTCGGGGCCACCTATAAAATAAGTCGGCATGTGCTCCTCACATAATTCAACGAGGTGACTTGTGTTAGAGGAATTGGCACCACCAATGATAAGCGCGAGGTCTGCTTTTTGGTCGATCAGCCGTCTGGTAGCATCCTGATTTTCGTTCGTAGCGTAACAGAGGGTGTCGCTGGTATCCGCAAAATGACTAATTCCGTCATTTCCATAACGCTCGAAAAGTGCCCGTTTTAAAAGGGCCGCAATCTCAGCCGTTTCGGTTGCTAACATAGTGGTCTGGTTGACTACACCAAGCCTGACAAGGTCGACCTCCACATCGAAACCTTCGCTGTATTTGCCCTCAAACTGTTCGTAAAAATATTCCTTTGATTCACTTCCTCGAATAACTGAAGCCAGTTGTCGGGCCTCCACCATATCTTTAACAACAACGACTGGCGCAACCGACCGCGCATGTGAAAACGTTGCCCTAGTCTCCTCGTGCAGCCGTTTTCCGTGTACAATAACGGTATAATCTTGAGACCCAATTTTCTCTGAACGGGTCCATACCTTTTCGACGAACGGACAGGTCGTGTTGTAGGCTTCTACGTCGACTCCAATGTCCGAAAGGAGTTGCATGGTCTCCAGAGTCGTCCCAAAAGCCGGAATGATCACCATGTCGTCTGGTTTAAGCTCCTCAAAAGGAATTAACTGTTTACCGGATGTGGTCCGTAAGAACTGTATGCCTCGGGAGATAAGATCTTCATTAACATGCGGATTGTGAATCATCTCGGAAAGCAGAAATATTCTTCTGCCATCTGCCTCTTCGATGGCTTTATACGCGATTTCAATGGCATTTTCTACGCCATAACAAAAACCAAAATGACGAGCTAAATTGAACCGAACAGGGCCAAAATCTAGAATGGAAGGAGAGAGGTCCTTTTTTCTAGGGTCTTGTATTCGGCGCGCCTCTTTTACGACTGAGACGATCGGACTCTTATAAAATGTTGGGACGTCGAACTGACGGGCCATATCAAACAGAAGATATTGGGTGGTGGGGGATGTGAGTAGTGGGAGATTTTGGCGGTGGGGTTCTTCGAGGAACGTTTACGCCGTTTGAAGGACGGTGTTCGCACCCCAAGCAGCCACGGATTAGAGACGGCGCCCAATGCGTGGTAAAATGTCCGCTTTCCACGCAGTGAATTCGTTTCTCATGATCGCTTTTCGGGCTTCTCGCATCAGCCAGAGGTAAAACGTCAGGTTTTGAATGGTTGCGATCTGAAGTCCTAGAATCTCACCGGCAATAAATAAGTGACGTACATAAGCCTTTGTGAAGCCTTGAGAAGCGTATCCTGGCAGCCCTGGATCAATTTCCGCAAAGTCCATTTGCCACTTTTTATTTCGGATGTTAATAACACCTTCGGTCGTAAACATCATGCCGTTTCGTCCGTTGCGCGTCGGCATTACGCAGTCAAACATATCGATTCCCCGAGCCACGTTTTCAACCAAGTTGGTAGGTGTTCCCACACCCATTAAGTACCGCGGTTTTTCCACTGGGAGTATCTCGTTGACCACTTCTACCATGGCGTACATCTGTTCGGCGGGCTCTCCTACGGAGAGCCCGCCGATGGCATAACCAGGAAAATCTAATTCGACGAGTTGCCGCGCCGACTGTCGACGAATTTCAGGGTAGACAACCCCCTGAACGATTCCAAAAAGGGCTTGTTGGTATCCGTATTTGGATTCTGTGGCCTTAAAACGATCTAGGCAGCGTTTTGCCCAGCGCACAGTTAGGTCATTCGAGTCCGAAGCATACTTTTCCGTTGCATCTCCGGGAGGACATTCGTCCAAGACCATCATGATATCTGAGCCAATAGAGCGCTGAGTATCTACGACGGACTCTGGAGTAAATTGGTGGTACGATCCGTCAATATGCGACTGGAACCGTGCTCCTTCTTCGGTCAATTTTCGGCGGGCGGCCAGCGAAAATACTTGGTATCCACCGGAATCCGTTAGTATTGGCCTGTCCCACTTCATGAAAGGATGAAGACCTCCGGCGGCTTCCATCACTTCCATCCCGGGTCGAAGATACAAGTGATACGTGTTACCAAGGATAATGTCGGCGTTGATATCCGTCTCCAACTCTCTGGGCCACACAGCTTTAACGCTACCTACGGTGCCGACCGGCATGAAAATAGGGGTCTCGATACGGCCGTGATCGGTATCCACAAATCCGGCACGGGCACCAGAGGGATCTGTGTTGGAAAGAGTAAAATCCATTTATTGCTTCACGCCTGTTGAATCGCTGCGAAAATTCAGGCTCTTTTCGAAAGCTTTTAGTCGATCTTCCCAAAGCAACAGCTCTCGTTCGCGCTCCGAAATCTGTTTGAATGTCTCAGATAGGGCGGCTTCTCTGACCTCAAACGGGGCCGATTCAATGCTGCCCCGCTCTTCGAAATACCGCTTGAAAAGCCAGTTGTGCTTCGCAGCTTCCATCAGTTCAGCCATGCGAAATGCTCCAATTTCTCCCCAAAAAGCTGCGTTTTCAGCTGAGCTCATGACCACTTTCATTTCGCCAGCAATATCCTTTAAGGAGTCGGTCGTGGCGACAAAAGCATCGTAAAGTGCTGGATCATTGAGAAATTTTGCTAGGGTTCCGTTGCCTGAATCCGCTTTAGCCAAAATGGTATTGATGCTTCGGGAGGCATCTTCGGCTATTCCAATAAGGATGTCTGCACTTGCTTCAGCCGTGTTGGCAAGTTCGGTTAGGACGCGTCTCGTTTCTGCTGTTGTGGCAACCACTTCCATGTATAACGTGGAATCGTAAAGGATTTTCCCCAGAGTGCCTTCCCCTTTACGTACATCCTGCATGATGCCTTCAAAAGCGATGGCAACTCGTTCAAATGAACGAACTGACGTCATCGCCCGGTCTGTGATCTCAAACAAATCAAAGGGATCAACCCCTTTAAGTAGATCATCCTGACCAATTAGATCCGCAATTTCGGCAGGGTTGAAGAGGACAATTATTTGTTCGCCAACTAAACCGTCACTTTTAATCTGAGCTTGGGTATTTTTGCGAATTAGATGAGTCGCTTTTGTCGAAATGGACATCGTCACCATGATCGACTCGCCCGGCGCGGTAGGTAGATCTACGCTTTCTACCCGACCGACGTTAATACCCTGAAATTGAACCGGTGCACCCTCTTGCAAACCGGCAACATGGTTAAATTGGGTTCGAACCGTTATGGTTGAACTAAAGAGAAACGTTCGGTCTCCAATAGTGAAAAGGGCCACTAAAAACAGGAGGAATGCCGAAATAATTAAGATTCCGAGCCGAGCTGAGCGGTTCATGAGGCGTGACTGGTTTCGTTTCCAAAGAAGGTAGCAATTGCAGGGTGATCGAACCGACTGATTTCTTCTAGCGACCCTGACGCCACAAACTGTCCGTCCTGGAGAAAATGGACACTATCTGCTATGATTTCTGCACATAATAAATCGTGGGTGATTGCAACTGATGTAATACCCCGTTCGGCCTGAAGACGCACAATCAAATCAGACACCATTCTGACAGATACGGGATCTAGGCCGGTCGTTGGTTCATCGTACAGCAATATTTTCGGTTCCATTATTACTGCCCTGGCCAATGCAATTCGCTTTTTTTGTCCCCCTGAGAGGTCGGCGGGATAATCGTTGAGTTTTTCTGGCAATTCAACCCATTCCAGTGTTTGCATAATCTTGTCATTTGCTTCCTTTGGGGAGAGGTTGAGATGGCGCTCCAGAAAAAACATCAAATTTTCTGAAACGGTCATTGAGTCAAAAAGGGCTCCCGATTGAAATAGGTAGCCGATCGATAATCGAAGTTGATCTAGCTCATCTCCTTGTATGAGGTCGACTCGCTTGCCCAGAACGGAAATAGAGCCACTATCAGGTTTTAATAGGCCTACAATATTTTTAATCAATACACTTTTTCCAGAACCCGATCCCCCCATTACCACCGCGCAATGATTATTTGGCACGTCAAGGTTGATCCCCTTTAGGACTTCAATAGCCCCAAATGCCTTTTTTAGGTCACGAAGTTGAATAATGGATTGTTCGGTCATGAGCCCGCATCTCCAAAAAGGAGCATAGAAATCCGAACAATGATCACATCGCTTAGCAAGATCAACAACGAAGACCCAACTACTGCTCGCATTGCCGCCTGTCCTACTTCTCGCGTTCCACCTCTCACCGTAAAACCAAGATAGCAGCTAACAATACCGACAATAAATCCGAAAAACCCCGTTTTTAATGTGTCGACTAGTATATCGCTAAAACGGAGGGACTCGAACGCGGTCGCAATAAAAATGCGATAATCCATTCCTGAAGCTAAATACGATTCCATATAACCGCCGGTAAGGGCGATGGTATCTGTCCATAAGGTCAAAATGGGAAACATAATTATGCAGGCTAAAACTCTCGTGATCACCAGGAAATGAAACGGCTTTAGCGCCGCGACTTCAAGCGCGTCTATTTGCTCGGTGACTCGCATGGATCCGATTTCGGCTCCAATACCGGCCCCCAAACGGCCAGCCAAAACGAGTGACGTAAAGACCGGTCCAATTTCTTTCACAACCGAAAGGGCCAACATATTGGGTAATACGGCCTCAGCTCCGAATCTGATCAGAGTGCCTCTACTTTGCATGGCAAGAACCACCCCAATCGCCAAACCGGTAATACTGGTCAGAATAAAACTTTTGGATCCAACTTCATCCATTTGATGAAGCAGCTCACGGCCCTCAAATGGACGTCGCCAGAATCGCAATACAAACTGGAAACTGAATAGGACAAGGTCTCCGAATTCAGCTAACAAATCCTTGATCGGGTGGGCGGTATTAGAGCGAAGGGATGGCGTGGTGATTCTCCGAATTAAAAAGCGAGTTGCCAGCGCAGGTTAACGCGTAAGATGGTACCTCGATTCACCAAACTCAGCAAAAGTTGCCGGACCAACTCATACTCCATGGTGACTTGAGTTTGGTTTTTACTTGTTGCGTTGGCGGCCTCAACAGATGAAGACAATGAAATTGGCTGACTTACCGAAACGTACAGCTTTGGCGAGACATACTTTCCAGCGGTAAGTGTAAGACCCGAAAACCCTGTGTGCTCTATTTCGATGACATCCAGCCCCAAACCTGATCCTGCCAAGTTTTCAATGAGGTCCGCGACGGGTCCTAATGCCAAGCCCGCTGCCGATTCGAGGTAGGAATCGGACTGAGCACCTGTTATTTGGAGGGAAGCTGCTGCAGGTCGTCCTGTGGCGATGTAAGAAAAAATGTCTGCCAATTCCATTGATGGGTCGGAATCGAACGAAACCTCTAGGTTCTCAGGTGTGCCGCTAGCAATGAGCCGGATGGTGACCTCTTCCGAATCTGATCCCCGAGAAGGAATAGTGTAAGAGGCTTCCATATTTAAACTGGGACCTTTCATAGGGCCATTAAACGTCAATTCACCTCGATCTAATTCAAATCGTTTTCCAAACTGGATTATTCGGCTTCTTTCAGGTAAAACAGTGATAGAACCGAAAACTTCGGGGTCCTGTTTTGGCTTTTTCCTGACATCGAGGTCTCCGGTGAGCTGAATGTCCATTCTTGGGTTGGATTTAGACCTGATCCAGGTGTCTCGGGACATTCGAACGGTAAAATCCTCAAGAGCCAACACATCGTAAGCATCAAATGACGTAGTATCAGCTGCAAGAATTCTAAGTCCAAATCTGCGTTGTAGAATGCTAAGGTCTTCATCTGAAAGCGACAGGGGTTCAAAAACATCAGATGTCGTAGCATCAGAAAGCCAAAAATCACCGCGGTTAACAGTGACCCGACCCCCAAGTTTTGGACGATCCGTGGTGCCCCCGAGGTTCATCTGGCCGCTAACTACCGCAAAATAGTCTGAGTTATCAATGGCTTGAAAATCTTCGGCATTTAGAACAATATTATATTCGCCGAGCTTCAAATCTTTTATGTCAATGGTTCCAGCCCCTCGTAGCCAACCATCACCCGAATGAGCCCTCATGCTATCGACCGTAACGAGTTCACCCTGGAATAAAAAGTTGGCCTGAATGTCATTGACAACCATTCCTTTCCGCTTGCCCAGAGTTCTGATCCCAACACGCCCGTTTTCTAGCCTGATACGACCGTTCCAATCGGGTTGTTGGGTCGTGCCAGAAACCCGAATTTCACCATTCACACGGCCTCTGAGGTCGTCGATCAATTCAGGATCAATGAGAGACCTTATCCAGTCAATGGAATACGAAGAGGCTGCAAGCTGAATTTGAACAGGGCCGTCAGAGTTCATCTTTGGGACGCTACCGCTCAAGTGTAGAGACGCACCATTAGTGTCTTTTAAACTGGCATTCAGTTGCGTGTCAATTCCATCAAAAAAGAACTGGAAGTTGATGTCTCCCACCGGCTTGTCGTAGGCCGTCACGAAACCGTTCAACGTGCCTTGAACAATGGTCGTGTCTGATCTGGTAAGCGAAGTCAACGTTCCTCCAAACACCCCGCCCAAGTCAGAATACATCATTACATCGGCAAACGGGTCGATTTTCACCTGTTGAATCGTTATCAGGTTGCGGACCGTAGAGTCTGTTTTTGTAGTAAGCGCCACTATTCTCTGATCGCCGGCGCTCAACACGAGAGGTTTCAGCAGCACCATTTCTTTTATGTCAATAGCAGAATTGCCCGTCATTTTCCACTGATCCTCATCGAAGGAAGCTGATAGCTCTAATAGGGCGATTTCCGAAGGCAGTTCGATGGGAAGCCAAGATACTTTGGCGTTTAGATCCCGAGAATCAGAAAGGTGCACATCGAAGGCCGCCGTCAATTCAGCGCCATCGTATGACGCGGAAAGTGTTGCCGTTTCAGCAATTACCGGTGTTATTTCGATCAAACTCATTTCCGCGACCATTTCAGCGGCCGAAAAAGCCCAATGGTCACCAAGTTCTCCTAAAAGGCGACCCTGAATTTGGTTGGTCTTGACTGGCAAAAACGTCGCCCCGACCACTGAAAAGGATGAAATTAGTCGAATCTGTCCGGACGGGCCTTCTAAGCGCCCTTCAGATTTAAATGTGTTAAATCCAACGCCTAACTCTTTCAATTGCGAAAGCTGGGTGAGCTCGTGATTGAGCTGCACATCGAATGACAAATTCGCTGGGGGCTGATTTGGAGTTTGAGGAAGGAAGCCGTCTGCCGTTATGCGTCCAAACGATCCAATAAGACGAAGAGAGTCAATTTGAAGTCCGTTTGCAAGGAGGGCGGCGCTAATGTGGCCTTGATTTAACACAAGATGCTCATAATTGCCGGCCAGGGAATCTACTTGGAGGCGTATTCGGCTCCATTTATCACCCTCTTTAATCGTATTTAGTGTCAAAGAAGACGATAGGCTTGATGTAGCGGGGATCCCCAACAGGGCGGCGATATCCGTTTTTCGAACAACAACCTTACTGTAAGCGCCGTCTGGGGATACATAATAAGAGGCTTCCACATCGCCCCGCTCAAGCCCCAATTGGATTAAACCATGTGCGTTTTGATGGTTCTCGAGGGCATTTCCAGAAGCTTCAAAAATTGTCGAACGAATTCCAATATCATTGAACTGGGACCCTTCAAACACTTCTAAACGAGCGCTAAATGGCATGTCCTCTTGAAGTTCGGCTGTTCCTTCCACGTGCCCGTTAAGGGATGATCGACCATCGAGTCCGGCAAAAGACAACGGGTTGAACTGTTCGAAATCGAGTAAGGCTTTTACGTCCTGAGACAATTCATTCCAATCGAGCGTCCCCGATACGGAGGCCCCTTCCGGAGTCACCACATTTATCTTTGCCGTCGCCTTTTCTTTTCCAAACTCGGCCCCAATGTTTGCGCTGAACTCCTGACTATTAAGGCGTGAACCATCTAAGTTGATGTCTAAAAATCCAGCGATAAAGGGAAGTCCAAGGTCTACGTGGCCGGAAATGCTTCCGTTCAGGTCAGAGGAGTATTGTTCTACCATCAAACTGTCGGGAGAATCTGACTTGATGATGGGAAAAGCATCCACGTGCTCGATCAATCCTGATTCAATTACGACATTCGAGCTCTCATTAAAACGAGCCTTGGTTGTTAGGGTGCCGCCTCCAAGCGCTACTTCGGCATCAAAAATCAGATCCTTTGTTGTACCCTTGAAGGTCGTTTCAGCGGAATCTAACCTGACCGATTTTGAGGAAAGGTCCTTCACCTGAAGGGTACCAGAAAGGCAGTCGTCAAATGAATAAGCAACTTCCGCCTTGGCACTGACTGAAACGGGATCCGCTAGAGCCAACACGTCAGATAGTCTAATTCCAGTCACGGCTAAAGTGGATACAGCATGCCAGTTTTCAGTTGGTCGCTGAATTGAAACTTGACTGGTAAGTGGCGAATCGGCACATAGGGTAAACGTGGATGCGATCTTGGCTTTCTTTCTGTTGAACGTGGCATCCACTCGGCCCGATTCGATCTCGCACGAGGCCAACTTGGAACTCTGAACCAAAAGGGTCCCGTTTGCTTCTCTGAGGCCATTAACGTCGAGATCACCGTTGAAATCAAACTTGGCATTTAAGTTTGTATTCGGTAAATCTGGTCCTATTCGCACCATATTTATGGCTCGAACTGTTCCTTTTACATCGAAATGATCATTTTCAAGGTTACCCTGAGCTTCAATACGTCCCGCGTTCATTACTATTGAAGCAGCACTTGTGTACCGATTTCCTCTTTTTGATACACGTGCTCGCAACCGATCTAAATTTAGTTCATCATATCCACCAGAGTCGATTTGAAGCTCCATCCAACCGATCGCGTCATTCAATGACTGGCCAACCACTCTGCCATTGACTCTCCCAAAAAGGTTCGTTATTGAGGCGAGTTTTGAATACGAATTTCCGGGATTGATATCACTGAGTTGCGCCGAAAACGAATGAACCAGAGAATCAGAGGCGGAAAGCGTGGTGCTTTCAAAAGTGATTTGCCCAGACTGAAGGGTGGCAATCGTTCCATTTATCTTTGTTGAGTCCTGGTATTGATTTGTTTGAGCGTCAAATGACACATATTCGGTTTTGGAGAGCCCTGGGAAAAACGGTTCAAAGTCCGATAATTGGATGCCACCGTTTGCCGTGAGGGCCATAGAATTCATACCTAGCACGGCTAGGGAATCTAAAAAGGCATGACCGGCTACGTCTAATTGACTTTTTTCGGTTTCAAAATGCAAAAGAAGGGCCAATTTCCGATCTGAATTCAGTTGAAGGTTGGCTTTCAAAAGACCTTCCGTGTTGGAAGATGGATACTGAAGGCGGGCCCAAAGGGTATCCACATCCAATTCTATTTTGCTGCCGATCCTAAGAGCATGTAGACCCATGGCCCCTTTAGAGACCTCTACTAACGTCGAATCGCCTTGAACAATGACGGCATGGATGGACTCAATAGAACCAATTTTCAAAGCGATCGAAGATTCGCCTTTTTCTGAAGGCCTCCAGGTTGGAAGGACGAACGAGCCGGAATTGCGCCGTTGTAGCCTTGCGTCTATGTGAGAAGCCGAAATGTTATTCACCTTCCCTTTGAACACCGTCCAAAAGTTATACTGAATTGACAAGGAATCGATCTTAATTGTCGTCGAATCCGCACCAGAGGCTAGTTTGAAGCCAGAAACTCTTAATTCGCTAAATGCGGATCCTTCCAAACGTTCAATCGAAAGAGTAGAGCCGTCTGTGACGAAAGAGTCCAGGATGTAATTCCCGACGCCCGTCAAGACATACGATGAGTGCCCCAATCCCCAGATCACAATCAGTGTGAGGACGAGCGTGACCCACCAGAGTCGAGCAGTATGTTTGACAGTGGTTTCCAGGGTTTTAAAAGGTACGCTCGATACTTAATTGGAGATTAAATCGACGAATTAATCGTTCTTTGCCCAAACTGTTTGTTACGCCCGATTGAAAGAGATAGACATCTTTGGCAGTCCTTAAATCTTCGTTCGAGGGATTGAGTTTGTATGCCAGATCCAATCGCAACAACCCGACCGGAGTCTGATATCTCACTCCGGCTCCGGTACCAAATTTCATATCTCCAAAGGACAATGCCCCTTTATCAATAAAATTGGGAAGCCCTTCAGCAGTAAGAACCGATCGGCCAGATGCATCCTTAACCAATTTTGAAGACAAGACGCCTCCATCTAAAAAAGTGCCTATGCTCCAAGACGATCCTAGGCCGGGAAAGGGAAGTCTGAACTCGAGCCGGGCCGACAATTTAGCCTCCCCACCGATTGCTTCGTAACGCGCATTTTTTACCGAAAATGATCCATCTGTGTTGGCAATAATCGAATCGGCCAAAGCTATTTGAGGCCCCAGCGCATTGAGTGACCAGCCGCGCACATCGGTCGAGCCACCAGAATAAAATCGAATGGCATCAAATCGGAATTCGTTTTCTGCACTCACCTGATCTCGGCTGTTACCCGTTGGGATGAGTTTCCCAATGGTTACCATCAAAGCAGCAGAAGACCGTTTTGTAACAGGCAGATATACAGCTAGATCAAGTCGGCCTTTCACAAATTCGATTTCTGAACTTCCAATCAGGCCTCCCGTTTCTATCTGAGGTCGAATTAAAAATCCACGCCGAGGGCTCAGGAAATTGTTGACTTTACCTACGGTCCCTCCAAGAGACAAAAGGTTGAGGTCATAGATGTCAAAACGCGGGCCAAGGTTTGTGCCAATGAGCGGTACCGTTCTACTAAAAGAGTGTTGAAGCGATATCGTTCGAAAAGGAAGTATCTCGTACAGAAGACCGGTCGTCAAGCCAACCTTGTAATATCGCGTATCCAAATTGGGGTCATCCTGCCATGAATAGAAGGGCGAAGTTGAACCAGAAAGTTTGGTAGTGCCCACGTAGGGTTGCCTTAACGAAAGGCTTGTAGAAACGGATCGAATCGGGCTGGCTTCGCCTGCAGGGGACGCTAACCAACCTGAGTTAATGGATGTAGCAGCAGTCAACTGACGGGCTCCACCCATAAAATTGCGGTGCCGGAGGTTTGAATCAAACGAAAGGCCCGCTTCCCATGAAAATCCTGTTTCGACCGAGACAAAGCGCGGCTTCGATTCCCGAACGGTATAGCGAACATCAACTGTCGAATCGGTGGGCTGATCTGGGAGATCTGCTAGCGCCAACCTAAACAAGCCCAAATTGAACAGTTCTTGCTGGCCCTCAATAAAACGTTTTCTCGAATATCTATCGCCTTTTTTAAAGGGTAATTCCCGCAGAAGGAGCTTGTTATCCACCCGGCTTGCCCCTTCAATAATTATGTCATCTACCGTAGTTAGCGGCCCTGGGTCTACTTTTAGAGAGATGAGTATTGAATTTTCAGTGGCACCGGATTTCGTTTCGCTGGACGCTTTCGCAAAGGCGTAGCCTCGATCTTGCAAAAGTCCAATTACCTGATTTTCCATTTGGAGCCCCTGCAACTCGGTAAAACGCTGTCCTTTTCGCGATTCAAGAGATTGCACCAACTTGGTCCATCGCTCCGCTAAATCAGGATAGAGAGGAGCCGTCAGTTGCACTAAGATGGAATCAAGTGTCAACGGTAAACCTTCGGCGACCGTCAGAATGATGTGAATTGAATTGTCCGCTAGTCGAAATTGAGAGGCGGGGTAGTCAATTTGGGCATGAGGAAATCCACTTCGATGATAAAAATTGCGGATACGAACGACATCACGTTGCAATTCGATGGGCTCAAATGGGAAGGTTTTGGCGGTAACGAAGGGTAAAAAATCAAACTTTTGCTTCCATTTGTCAAAAAATCCTGGGGCCTTCGTGGCCATCTGTTGATTTAAGCGCTCGGCCTCGAACGTGGACGACTCGGTAAATCGGAAAGACACACCCCTAACGATGGTCTCAGCATTGCTAAGAGATAAAGATTCCTGCCCGCTGACCAGGGCGGGAGACAGAAAAAATAGTAGAAGAAAAACGATGAGTCGGGACATGCCTTACAAATGCCTCAAATTCGAACGAGATCCTTATTCGTCTACAAGATCACGAACAGTCATCTCACTCGAATGAGCCGCATAAAGGTCACTTTTTTCAGATAAGACGGAGATATGGCCTGATTTGTTATTCCGGCGTTCGTGAAGAAGGGTTACAATAGCACCCATGGTCAGGATAAGGCCCGAAAAATAGGCCCAAAAAACGATCACAATGATAAGCCCAAAACTATCCCCGAGGGCCGCCAATCCAGTTTGTTCAAAGCTACCAAAACTAGTGGCATAACTGGTGAACCCTCGTTTAGCGGCTTCCCACAAGATTGCTGTAAATAGTGCGCCGCTCAGCGCACTTCTCCAGCGGGGTCTAGGTCGAGGAGTTAAATAAATCAACTGGAAAAACATGGCCGTGCTTAGCAACAAGGGAAGGACGACGCCAAAGTAATCCAGTGCGCGATGGAGCCAATCCTGAAGCATCACTGGATCTAATCCAAGCTGTTGCATTCGATCCAATGAAGTCTCGTTTATTGTTTCTCGTGCAAAAGTTATAAAGGTAGAAGCTACAAAAAGCAATCCTACCTGCAGGGTCATTCTAAAATCGAATAAATAACCCCTCAAAAGGGACCGGTGTTCATGCCATTCCTCGGCAAAAACATTAGCTAGAACCGTCCGAAGGGTGGTAAACAGCGTCACGGCGGTTACCGTTAAACCGACTACCCCAATCCAGGTCAACGTGCTGCTGACAGACTGCAACTGGCTTAAAAAAGAGACGATTTGATCCGACTGATAGGAGGGTAGAATGTCCCGAATTATGGCTTCTACCGATCGAAATGGACGTTCTCCTTTTAAGACGTTGCCCGCTAGGCCTGTCGCCAACAAAATGAGCGGTACGATCGTAATGAGCACTTTAAACGCGATTGCTTGAGCCCAAAGGAATACATTGTTAGTGTATATCTCTTTGAACATCCCCTTGATATAATATCGGGAAATCTCAATCAGGCCGGTCAGATTCAGGCGCATTTTCATCACTTAAACTTAGCCTTCCGAGCGGTCGAATAAAAGTGGATTTGCAACTTTGGCTTTGGATTTAGTATGATTTACGAAGATTCCTTTGTACGTATACGGAGGTCAACAATCTCGTTTCACCTTGAAATCATAAAATCATGATAATGAGCATTCTTTCAATTCTAGCAGGCTATGCCACATGGACAGTCTTGTTTTTGGGTGGCGGTGCCGGAATCAGAAGTGTTATGGCGTCTTCTCATGACGCAGCGGGATATACCAGCGATGTGTCGGTTTTAATGGTCTACTTGGCCCTTAGTATGTTCGCTTCAGCAACTGCCGGTTTTGTAACGGCCAAGATATCCAAAGTAAAAGTGAAGCGGGATACAAGAATTCTTGCAGGTGCCTTGTTGGCTACCGGAATTCCCGTTCAATTGATGACTTGGTCACTCATTCCGGTTTGGTACAATGTGGCATTTTTAGCATTGCTCGTACCTCTTACCCTTTGGGGATCTACGTTCATCAAGTCAAAAACGTGGTAGCATTGAGACCCATTCCTTCACGGAATGATTAGGCAGATGCCTTTTTCTGCTCAAAAATCGGCTCAGCCTTTGTTTCCACTGTTTCGCGAGTCACGATGCATCGACCGACATTCGATCGGGAATGAACGTTGAACATGATTTCTAACATCGTGTCTTCTAGCACTGCTCGGAGGCCACGGGCTCCTGTCCCAAGTGCCTTCGCTCTTTTAACTATCGCGGAAACCGCGCCATCATCAAAGCTCAGATCCATGCCATCCATCGAAAACAGTTTTTGATATTGCTTAAGTAGAGCATTTTTTGGCTCGAGCAGAATACTTCGCATCGCTTCTTCCGACAAATTATCCAGAGCCGAAATCACTGGAAGGCGACCAATCAGTTCCGGAATCAATCCAAAACGGAGTAAATCGTCCGGCTCCACCTGCTGGAAAATCCGTGGATCAAATTTGTCCATTTTATCAACAGAACTTGCGTTGAACCCAATTGAGTTTGAAGAAATGCGGTTCGCAATAACCTCATTGAGTCCGTCAAACGCACCGCCGCAAATGAAAAGAATGTTGGACGTATTTATGTTGATCAAACTTTGTTCAGGATGTTTTCGGCCTCCTTTCGGGGGAACGCCGGCCACCGTGCCTTCCAAAATTTTCAGCAAAGCCTGTTGAACACCCTCACCTGACACATCTCTCGTAATGGAGGCATTATCAGATTTTCTAGCCACCTTATCGACTTCGTCTATATAGATGATTCCTCGTTCTGCGCGTTCGACATTAAAGTCGGCGGCCTGTAAAAGGTGTGCAAGAATACTTTCGACGTCTTCACCCACGTATCCAGCTTCGGTCAATGCCGTAGCGTCGGTTATACAGAATGGGACATCAAGAATGCGGGCCAATGTCTTGGCAAGCAGGGTTTTACCAGTGCCAGTGGGGCCGATTAACAGGATGTTGGATTTTTCTAGTTCAACGTCTTGATACTCGGAGAAATATTCCGAGGAATCTATTCGTTTATAATGGTTGTACACGGCAACGGAGAGCGCCTTTTTAGCTTGGTCCTGGCCGACAACATATTCGTCCAGGGATGCTTTCATCTCAAGTGGGGAGAGTCGACTGTTGGATCCCGACGATCTAGATCCAGTTGCTATCGCAGATTTTCTGTTGGGAACTGCTGTAAAGTCGCTACTTACAATGCCGGAGGCGTCGTTAATACAGCGATCACAGATATAAACATCGGGTCCCGCAACCATGGAGGTTACTTCGTGGGCTGTGCGTCCACAAAAGGAACACCGGATTATATCGTCGTCGTTTTGGTGATTACTCATTTCGAAGTTGTTGCTGCAAAAATTGGATATCACCCTATAAAAGGGCATTGAATTCACGCACGAACTGCCGGCGCGTCATGGTACATATATCGCACCAAATGGGCAATCTCTTAAATACTTATTTTGCTTTTGATGCCCCTCAACAAGACATTCACGGGGTCTAAAATACTAATAAATGAAGCCTAATCTGCCCCCTACCTTTCCAGAAGCCTTTATTGAGCGGTATGCATCTATTTTGGGAGCGGTCCAATTGGAGCGGATTCTTCATGGATTCGATGCTAAGCGCCAGACTTGGTTCCGAATAAATCTACTTCGGGGCACTATAGATAGTGCAAAAGTTATACTCATCGAGGATGGTGTCAAGTTCATTATGGATGAGTTTTTGGTGGATGCCGGTTGGGTAGAAGCCGAAGATCGCGAATCCTTATTGAGTTCAAAAGCGGCCCAGATGGGACTCATATACGTCCAAGGGTTGGCCAGTCAGCTTCCAGTACGGTTCCTAGACATTCATCCTGGATTGTCGGTTTTGGATTTGACAGCTGCTCCAGGAAGCAAGACGCTTCAAATTGCAGGGCTTGCCTCGTTGGATGATGAAATTGCTGCAGTTGAGTTGGTTCGAAAGCGGAAATTTAAACTTCAGGACAACCTCAGACGACACGGGGCCGATCATGTCAGGGTGTTTCTCCAAGACGGCACGAAGGTGTGGAAATACCGACCCGAATATTTTGACCGAGTCCTTTTGGATGCACCTTGTTCAAGCGAAGGGCGATTTCGACTTGATGATGAATCGTCTTTTAGTTATTGGTCCCCTTCGAAAGTAAAAGAAATGGTCCGCAAACAACGTCGGTTGTTGTTTTCAGCGGTACATGCTTTAAGGCCTGGAGGTACTCTGGTTTATTCGACGTGTGCTGTCTCTCCAGACGAAAACGAGGGAGCGATAGAGCACATTTTGAAGTCGTTTGAGGGGTGTATCAAAATCGACCCCATCAAATTTGATGCGCCCGAGCGGGTAGAGCCGGTCCTGAAATGGCGAAATAAGCAGCTAAATGACCAAGTCGCAGGTGCTTGCCGATTAGTCCCTTCCGAAAGGATGGAGGGTTTTTTTGTCTGTAAAATGATCAAAACCGATACTTCACATCCACCAACACCCGGGAAACGGAACTAAGAGGTTATCCCTGGTCCGTATTTTAGCTGTAAAAAGCGCTCTCGGTACATATAATAGGCCGTTTTACACACGGTTGTTGTGTACATATAGTTCAACCCTCCGCCAATAAATGCCCCAGTGACCGGTACCATTTGGGCTAGTTTTTTTTCGGTCAGAGAGATTCCCAACCGCCGAGCAACCGCCTCAATCGCATTACCAACTCCAACTTGCTCTAAAACTTGGGAGCCAGTTTGACGAGCCACACGAGAAGCTGTCCTAACGGCCGGAGCAATCGTCACTTTTTTGGAGTTCGTGGAGGGCTGGGCAACCGTGTCTAGAATCTGCAATGCGAACAAGCGCTCAGCAGGGTCTTTCATATCGAAACCACAATACGTCGCATATTCGCCAGCTGCGCGAAGATTAATGGATACCAAAGCAATCAGGTCTGGGACGATCCCCGCGGCGCCCGCGACGCCGGTTGCAGCCCCTTCAATTGTGGCCAGACCAATATATTTTTTATCTAACCCAGAACAAGCTTGGTCGATCTGCTCCAGGTCAAGTTTCAAAAGGTCCTGAAGATTAACTACTGGGTACCCAAGCTTTTGGAAGTCCTTAATCACGGCCTCGGTCCAAACCGAATCTTGGGTGATTTCGTTGGTTAACTCGAGCAATCCTTTTACCACGTTTTCCATGGTCCAATCCACGCCTGGGATCTTGTGTACCAATTCGGTAACTCCGTGCCATGCCATAGAAGCCTGCTTCGTGGCGAACGAATACCACATCTCTGGTGGATTTCTCCAAGCCCGAATCTCATCAACTGCGCGTTGATCGTATTCAGAAAGAGGTTGCGTTTTTTTGCTTGGCATCGTGGACGGGTATGTGGTGGCCATTTATACGGGCGAATCCCAAAATGTTATGGCACCAACTAATTTGATATTGGCCAGAACACTCCAAACCTGGTTCTTTGTTGGGGCAGGGGATAGTCAGGTACAATCAAATTACCAAATAGAGCCGTCGTCCCCGAAAATGCATTTTCATATGAAAGGAAGAGTGTTGCGCCTCGGATACCTGCTTCAGCTACAAAGTCCATGAGCCAGTTCGATTCCAAAGTTTCCGTGACATCGGATGGCAGAACCAGAAGCCCCGTCGGTGTATGCAAACGCAGTCCTCCCATTTCCGCCCAATAACGAGCTCTGACATACGTATTCAAGTTCAAATCGCCCTGAAATAGAGTTGTTTTCCAACCGATGGTCGCTGAGGCCCACATGTCTGGCATGGATCGTCGCCACGCCTTGGCAATGATTGAGTTTTCGTCTGTTTTGGTTGAACGGAAAACCGGATTGAATTGAGCCCAAATTCCTTGCTTCGTTCGGTCTCTAAATCCAAGAACTAAGCTCGACACGGTGCTAACTGAAGATCCATAAAGGGGTGTAACGGAGGCATTTGTTGCCTCGTTTCCGTGCTGAATTACAAGCATATCATGATTGAAATCCATGCTGCCTGTCCAGGCCACAGAAAACAGGTTGGAGTGCCAAGACAGCGCGGCAGAAACTAATTGTTCTGTTGGCTCGGTTTGTTCGGATGTTGGGGCCAACGTCGTTCCAAATCCAATTTGCTCATGCCATTGCAATTCACGACCTGAATGGGAAAGGGCTATATCTATTTGAAAGGGCCCTGTGTTCATGGAAGCAGTGCCATTAAACATTGCCCAAACTCGTCCATCAGCTGTTTCGGGTCCCGAGGTAGCCCAATAAACGATTGATCGAAAACGGCCAGATACGGAGCCCAAAATTGACGATTTCGTTCGAGAATCAGGAGAGGATTCAAGAAGGGTACCGCGTACATACGATAAGAGACTCGTTTTAAGCTTCAAAGACGCTTTTGTATTGCCCCAAGGGCGAGACAGGTCTATTTGAAGACCCTTCTTACTAGCAACCATTTTTTCGGTAGCGGATTCTCCTTCAAAATCGAGTGTTTGAACGGTCCAATTTCCTGAGATTGCCGCCGACATTCCGAACCGATTCGTCGATCCACGTATCTGGAGATCGTTGCGCAGCGTTCGACGCCTAGCCGACTCATCACCAACGGAAGCACCCAATCTTTGGTAAATGGAATTGTAGGAAGCCCCATTAAAGGGAATCACCCCAGTATGCGCACCGATGCTCCGACGCTGTGCCATTTCAAACAATTCGAGTTGCCACCCTGCGGTAGCGACCCTTATTCGGGCTGTGACTTCGTGGGCGCGCCGCAGGCGCGCCCCATCATACTCTCCGGTGGCACCCTCTCCCGAATAACCGAAGGCCGTTTGTAGGCTTCTGCACCCGGAAGCAGTATTCCAAGTTCTATTTTGAACGTGTAACGCCCGAACAGCTTGTGACCCATTTCCGGAAGATTCATACCTAATCAAGGTCGAAGGCAGGGCAGTTGAAAGAGAATCGAAGGTGGCAACAAAGCCGAGATGGGGTCCTGGCCTCAATTCCGACAACCAGGCAAGAGGTAGGAGATCAAAACGAGGACGGCCTGTAATTAAGTCATTCATAGACAGGCTTCCAATATCAACCGAAACAGAGTTTGGGTCTCTGCCAAGCGGTGCTATTCCAGCCGGCCAACCTGAGGTGCCAAATGAGTGACTAAACGTTCCATTCATCCACCCCAATTCGTCAATCGCAGAATTAGAAGGCCAAAGAAGGGGCCTGAACCGGATTGAATTGCCCGAAACGGTAGAATCAGAAACGAGTGATATAGAAACTGTAGAATCCAAAACACTAGAATCAAAAACGAGGGAATCCGCGGCCTGACCAAATACCGAAGCAATACTCCAAATGGAGGTATAACCGATCGCTAAAGCTGTCCCGATATTGAACCGGTTTGTCACGTTAGTCAGGAAAAAGGCCGTACAGCCGAGCTTCAATCTGCGAAACGATGTTGGCCCGGTCTGCTGGTTCGTTGACAAAATCCAATTCATCCACATTGATGATAATTTTTGATCCGAGATCGTAGTTTCCAACCCAGTCTTCGTAGTGTTTGTTAAGGCGTTCTAGATATTCGATTCGAATGGTCGATTCAAATTCCCTGCCACGGGATTGAATATGGCTTACCAAAGTCGGGGTGGTTGCCTTCAAATAAACCAACAAATCCGGTGGCTTCAAATAAGACGTCATTGTTTTAAATAACGCATTGTAATTTTCAAAGTCTCTTCCGGACATCAACCCCATTTCGTTCAAGTTTTTGGCAAAGATCTCCGCGTCCTCATAAATGGACCGATCTTGAACGACGCTGTGCGGAGAGTCTTCGATCGAGCGTTGGTGCTCAAATCTGCTGGACAAGAAAAATACTTGGAGATTAAAAGACCACCGATGCATATCTTCATAAAAATCAGATAGATACGGGTTGTCATCTACTCGCTCAAAGTATGCTTCCCACTTAAAGTAATCGGATAATATGCGAGTCAGAGAGCTCTTTCCAGCTCCGATATTTCCTGCGACGGCAACGTATTTTTTTCCAGAATATGGCACAAACAATTCTAACTAGATGAGGAAGGAACTCGCTTTTGAAAAGCTAGGACTTTTAGAGCGGAATTGCTTATCCCATTTTGGGCTTTTCAACTCACGACGTGAATTGATTTTTTCGAAGCATCGCGCGCTGATATTCACTGATTACTTGGCCCGGACGAATAAATCCAACGATCGCAGATTCGCTATCTAGAACGGGAATCTCTGGGTATTCAAATTGCTCGAGGACTTCATGGACAGTGTTCAGCGAGTCGGTTAGTCGAACCGCGGCGAAGGGTACCATCAGGTTTTTAGCGCTTATAGCTTCTCGGACTTTTTCACCTGATTTAAAATAGGGTTGTATGCTCTCGAGCAAGACCAATCCGCAATATTCTTCCCTTCCTGTGAAGCTGGGTTCGGATTTTACAACCGGAAGCACTACTTCTCGAGTTCTTGCAAATACACTCTCGATTTCTTCAAGGGTGTGGTCAGGATCCAACGTGTGAAAATAGACCGGATGTTTAACGATAGCACCAACCTGAATTTCGCCCAATAATTCAGGGACTAATTCAAATCGATGAGCAGGGGACTCATTGTGATTCCTTACCTGTTGTGTATATAAACTCCATTTCTTCGCCAACAAGTGGGAGATGACTCCTGAAAAAATGAGCGGGACTAACAAACTGTAGCTTCCAGTCATTTCTGAAATCATAATGGTCATGGCAATCGGTACGTTCGCGACGGCCGCAAAAAACGTTGCCATTCCAATAAGGACGTATGCTTCCGGCTGATTGACCAAGTTCGGAAGGACTTCTTGGAGAAAAGTACCAAAAATTCCGCCCAGCATTCCTCCAATCACCAAGGATGGAGCAAAAACTCCCCCAGATCCGCCAGAACCGATGGTTAGCGAGGTAGCAATCATTTTGGTAACAACCAAAGTGAGCATAAAATACAGCGGGAGATTTCCATTAATGGCCTGCTGGAGCCAACCATAACTTGATCCTAATACGGCAGGGAAAAAGAACGCTATCGCACCCAATAGAAATCCACCAAGAGCTGGCTTCAACACCGTTGGAATCGTCAAATTGTTGGAAAACAGGGATCTAATTCCGTAAAATATTTTCGTAAAATAGATGCCTACTACGGCGCAAACGATCGCAAAAAGAATGAGTGGAAGTAATTCGACTGCACTCAAGAATTCGAATTTTGGGGTGGTAAACACAGTACTACTGCCCTCAATCATGCTATAAACGGAGTAACCCGTAATAGCCGCGATCATCGCAGGCATAATGCCATCGCTCTCAATGTCTTCCCGGTACATAACTTCAACCGCGAAAAAAGCACCTCCTAGGGGAGATTGAAAGATTGACCCTATACCTGCTGCCACTCCGGCAATCAATAACATTCTCCTTTCGGATGTAGGAAGGTCAAGTCGTTGGCCTACCCAAGATCCAATCGCTGAGGCAATTTGGGCAATCGGACCTTCCTTTCCTGCGCTTCCGCCGGTTCCGATTGTGATACTGGACGCCAACGTTTTTATAATAGCCACCCGTGGCCGTACTTCGCCCTGATTCTGATGATATGCTTTGATGACGGCATCTGTACCGTGACCTTCGGCCTCTGGAGCAAACCTTAACACCAGCCAACCGGAAACAAGCCCGCCAACAGTGGGGATGATGAGCAATAACCACGGGGCTCGCAAAGAAAGTGAGTTTCCAAGATTAAAAACAGCGCCAGGATCAGCCTCATTTCCAGGCAAAGGAGGCGCGTAGCCTACAAGTTGTAGTAGGGCACCACCACTAATTAACTCAACCAAATTGGTAAAAAAGACAGCAGCGAAAGCTCCGAGCACTCCCACAAGGGAGGAATAAAACATCCACTTCCCAGTGATTTTCCAATCAAAATTCCTATCAAATAGGCGCCTTTGCTTCAGATAATGGGCGGAAAGATATCTGAAAGGCAGGTTTCTTTTCATTGATGCCTAAACGGAGACCGTGCATTCATGATTTTAATTGAGCTCGACACGCCGAAAAATTAATTTTGGTTTCTCACCTAATGCTCTATACGATAGGCGCACTCAACATCTGGAAAGGTACGCGTTTAGGGGGCCAGAGGGAGAAAAAGAATCAAAATTATCCAAATTATCGATATTCTGGACCTGCTTTTGAATGTGACCTATGCGATTTCATCAGCACTCATCTCTACGCGTTTCTAACGTCAAATTCGTGCATTTTGACAGGATGCATCCCAGAAAAGCACGTATCTTTACGTCTTATGCCCAACTGAATTTAACTGAAGGATCAATGGCGCCCCTTGCCAACGGAAAATCGCTCTCTGAGCGCGGTAAATACGACCCATCCACCATTGAGCAAAAATGGTACGCGTACTGGGAAGAAAACGATCTTTTTGCGACGGATGCTACGTCTGAGAAAGAGCCTCATGTTATTGTGATGCCTCCACCGAACGTGACCGGACGTCTCCACATGGGGCACGCCCTGCAAGACACTGTTCAAGATGCATTGACCCGCCTTAGACGGATGCAGGGATTCGAATCCCTTTGGGTTCCTGGGATGGACCACGCGGGAATTGCGACTCAAAATGTCGTTGAGAAGACCATAAAAAAGACTGAACACAAGAATCGTCACGATTATGGACGAGAGGCATTTGTCGACAAAATATGGGAGTGGAAAGAGGAATACGGCGGCATCATTTTGGAGCAAAAACGTCGTTTAGGGGACTCTTGTGACTGGTCAAAGGAACGATTTACCATGGACGATGGCTTTTCCAGGGCTGTACAGGACGTGTTTGTACGATTGTACAATGATGGATTGGTGTATCGCGGAGAGTACTTGAT